>JAGQWR010000015.1:193-7192 GCA_020437105.1 Saprospiraceae bacterium | reverse complement strand
AACACACATTCACCGGCCACCATGATATGTGCGCCATTCAGCACATAATAATCATCGTGGATCGGGAAGTCGGCCGGTGTCCAACCTGGCTCCGTGGTATGACACATGGCACAATCCGTACTTATACCAAGTGCATTGTGATTTGGATTTGCCGTTTGATCATAATCAGGTGTGTGGCAAGCCATACACTCTGTCGGAGTGCCTGCATATCCACCCGAATGACATTCCAGACAATCGGCCATTAAGTGGGCACCTGTAAGCGGGAAGCTGGTTGTATTGTGATCAAACACATTATCAGCGGTACCTGTTGGATGGCAAGCCAAACAAGCGGTGCTATTATAACTATAGCCTCCTACCCCATCGTGTTGCATGTCTGTTTCCGGGTTCATGTGGCAAGTCACGCAGGTAAATTCTGCAAAATTTGTCGGGTTCGTGTGGCAGTCTAAACACTGATCCCATTCGCCATCATGTGCTCCGCTATAGATTGGAAAGTATTGGCTATCATGATCGAAGGTCACCGGGATCCATTCATCTTCGGAGTGGCACGTTACACAATCGGTTGAGAATTGAGCCGCCTGGTGATCCGGATTGGTCGTTTGATTGTAATCCTGTGCATGACATCCGTAACAGGTATTGGGTGTATTGTTGTAATCGCCGTTGTGACAAGCCACACAATCATTCGCGATAAGCGTATGCGCGCCGTTTAACACGTAATAATCGTCGTGAATCGGAAAATCGGCAGGCATCCAGTCTGGCTCTGTCGTGTGGCACATCGCACAGTCTGTCGGGATACCAATAGCATTGTGGTTTGGGTTTGTACTTTGATTATAATCAGGTGTATGACATCCCTGACAGGTATTCGGGGTATTACTGTAATCCCCGTTATGACAAGCCACACAATCATCTGCGATTACCAGGTGTTCGCCCGTCAAAGGGTAATAAACGTCATGGTCAAATGTAGAAGGGACCCAGGAATCTTCGGTATGGCAAGTTTCACAACTTACCGGGAATTGCGCGAGCGCATGGTCCGGGTTGGTCGTTTGGTCGTAATCTGTCTGGTGACAGCCATTACAGGTATTGGGTGTATTGTTATAATCGCCATTGTGGCAAGCGATACAATCATTTGCCACAAGTAAATGCGCTCCATTCAAGACATAATAATCATCATGAATTGGGAAGTCGGCAGGCGTCCAACCAGGTTCGGTTGTATGGCACATCGCACAATCTGTACTTATTCCAACTGCGTTGTGATTGGGGTTTACAGTCTGATCATAATCCGGAGTATGACAAGCCATACATTCCATAGGTGTACCTTCATAACCGCCCGAATGGCAATCCAGGCAATCTGCCTGTAAATGCGCTCCTGTTAAGGGGAAGTTGGTCGTATTATGATCGAACACATTATCAGAAGTACCTGTAGGGTGACAAGCCAGACAAGCTGAACTATTATATACATATCCACCGACCCCCGGATGTTGATCGTCCGTTTCGGGATTCATGTGACAGCTCACGCAGGTAAATTCTGTAAAATTTGTCGGGTTCGTGTGACAGTCTAAACACTGGCTCCATTCGCCATCATGCGCCCCGCTATAAATTGGAAAGTATTGTCCATCATGATCAAAAGTGACCGGGATCCATTCATCTTCGGAGTGGCAGGTTATGCAATCGGTTGAGAATTGAGCCGCCTGGTGATCCGGATTAGTCGTTTGATTATAATCAATCAGGTGGCAACCTACACAGGTATTCGGAGTATTGTTGTAATCCCCGTTATGACAGGCTACACAATCATCCGCAATAACCTGGTGCGCTCCATTTAGTACATAATAATCATCGTGGATCGGGAAAGCAGCCGGCATCCAATCCGGATCTGTTGTATGGCACATGGCACAATCGGTCGGAATGGCGATGGCGGTATGATTTGGGTTTAATGTCTGGTCAAAATCAACCGTATGACAGCCTACACAGGTGTTCGGAGTATTCGTGTAATCGCCATTATGACAGGCGAAACAATCATCCGCTATGACTAAATGTTCACCCGTTAACAGGTAGTGTACATCATGGTCGAAAGTGGATGGCACCCAGGCATCCTCCCCATGACAACTGGCGCAATCAGTCGGGAATTGTGCAACTTCATGATCCGGGTTTACAGTTTGATTATAGTCGGTATTATGGCAGCCGTTGCAGGTATTTGGCGTGTTGTTATAATCGCCATTATGACAAGATATGCATTCCGTTGCAATGATCGCATGTGCGCCATTGAGTATATAATAATCATCATGAATCGGAAATCCTGCAGGAATCCAGCCGGGATCCGTGGTATGACACATGGCACAATCAGTCGGGATCCCAATTGCATTGTGGTTTGGATTAACCGTCTCTGCAAACTCCGTATTGTGGCAGGCAATACATTCTGTAGGGGTGCCTTCGAAGCCATTTGTGTGACAGTCTAGACATGCCGTTGTAAGGTGTGCACCTGTTAATGGAAAATTTGTCTGGTCGTGATCAAATGCTCCATTTGTATCTCCGTTTGGATGACAAGCCAGGCAGGCAATGCTTTCATACACATAACCTCCGACCCCGTCATGTCCTTCATCCGTTTCCGGATTGATATGACAAACGGTGCAACTGAAAACTTCAAAATTGGATACATCTGTATGACAATCAACACATTGAGCCCACTCACCATCATGCGCTCCACTGTATATCGGAAAAAATGACACATCGTGCTCGAGGTACTCCGCGGGCATCCAACCAGGGTCGGTGGTATGACAACTCGCACAATCGGTCGGAAAACCGACTTGTTCATGATTCGGATTTTGGGTAGCAGAATAATTTTCCTGGTGGCAGGAGATACAATCTGGCGACGTACTTGCATAGTCTCCTGTGACATGGCAGGAAGCACACTCATTTATTTCGTGGCCCAGCGTAAGAGGGAAAAAGTCGTGGTTTAATTCTTCTGTTGCCCAGTCTGTACTTTCAATACGGTGGCATTCCATACACTCGGTAGAAAATCCGGCATCTGTGTGGTCCGGGTTGGTAGTGGATTGGAAGTCCGACAAATGGCAATTAATACATTCATTACCGACCCAGTCAAATCGCAATTCGGGTTCGGCAGAATGGCAGGCGATGCAATTCATTTCCGAGTGAACCCCTACTAACGGGAATCCGGAATTTTCGTGCAGTTCCGAAATATTTGCAACGAGCCAGTTTTCGGGTGTATGACACCGGGCACAATCAGTACCGAGCGTTTGCTGGTGCATATCCATGTGACAGGAAATACAATCGGAACTTGCCTGAGAAAAAACCAATGTTTCATGGCAGCTTCTACAGTCTAAAACAGCATGCTGACCTTCAAGTGGAAAATCGGTTTTATCATGGTAAAATCCGAGCGTATCAAACCCCAGAACCATTCCGGTAGTTTTGGAGACCCGGGGTTCTGTTTCTTTTTGCCAATATTCGGAAGGGATCTCCCAACTATCTGTTTTATGACAGGCAGCGCAATCCATTTTCAGATCTGCTCCATGAGGAGATTGAGCATAGATGGAAAGCACTCCAAAAAACAAAAATATGGTAAATAACTGGCGCATTTAATAACTTAGAAAACGACCTCTTAAACTACAATTTTCCACTCCCATTACGGCTTTTTGCTCAACATAAAACAGGAAAAAAACCTAATTCATAATTAGTCTTATTTAACATAATTTGTGTTCTGTTTTAGCCATTTCAGGCTTCTATCAGAAAGTCGCGGAAAATGACTTAAAACTTACCTAAAAACACAAAACAAAGTGCTTTAAATTACCATTCGCCAATCAGGAATCCTTATATTTGAAAGGATTCTATGCATCATTTTCTTCATTGCTTTTACACTGATTTTCTTCCATCTAAATTGCCTGTTTTTTTCACCTTCAGCTCTGTTTTCTGTTCCTGGCACACATTAGTTGTGCTCTATTTTCATTTGAACTAATTCGACTTCACTCTCTGAACAATCATTATTTACAGCCGATTTATTAAATAGTCAGAAATGAAATATCTGAATAAAATATCCAAGTCACTCTTTTCTACTTCTACAGCGGGATTGTACATGATATTATTTGCCATCTCCATTGGTGCCGCGACATTCATTGAGAATGATTTTGGTACCTCTTCCGCACAAAAAATTGTATTCCAGTCAAAGTGGTTTGAACTGCTTTTGGCTTTATTCGCAGGATCGCTTCTGGTAAATGTCTTTCGTTTTCGAATGATCCAAAATAAAAAATGGGCGATCCTGACTTTTCACCTGGCTATAATTGTCATATTATTTGGTGCCGGAATTACCAGATACACTGGTTCAGAAGGGGTCATGCACATTCGGGAAAACAGTATCTCAAACACCTTTCTTTCCTCCAACACCTATCTGCAATTGGACGTCATAGAGCAGTCTAATAAATTCCATATCGAAGAGCCGGTTTCCTTTGCGACACTGGGCAATAACCATTGGGAAAAATCATATTTATTAAATAATGAGGAAATAGCTGTTGAGGTAATTGATTTTATACCAAATCCAACTAAATTATTAGTAGATGACATAAACGGTGTCCCAATCCTTAAAGTAGTCATCGGAGGAATGAATGGCCGGGAAGAGTATTATGTAAAGCAGAATGACCGGGTTAAAATCAATGGCCTGGCATTTAATTTTGGGACTCCCGAAATTCCAGGAGATATCAACATTAAATATGAAAATGAAAGCCTTGTTTTTAAATCTGACATGGTTTTCACGCAGATGCAAATGGCGACTCAAAAACTAGATACACTGAAAGCCGGAATTTATCAACCTCTGTTTTTACGAAGCTTATATTCCAGTGGAGAACAAAATTTTGTAATTGGAGATTTCAATCCAAAAAGTTCGCTGGAAATTGGATCCAGTTCTGATAAAATGGGCTCTTCCAGTTTAGGAGCCCTGGTGGTAAATATTAGTAATGCACAGGAAACCAAGACGGCCTATGTCTATGGCCGAAAGGGAATTGACGGGAATCCAACAGTACTAACACTTGGAAATAAAAGTTGTGCTATTTCTTATGGAGCCAAACAGGTAGTTCTTCCATTTTCAATCAAATTACGCGACTTCATTATGGAAAAATACCCCGGCACAAATAGCGCTTCTTCTTACGCAAGTGAAATAACCTTAAACGACCCAAGAGAAAATCTGGAAAGGGATCAGCGGATATACATGAATCACATTTTAAAATATGGTGGGTACCGATTTTTTCAATCCTCCTTTGATCAGGACGAATTGGGCACCTACCTTAGTGTAAACCATGATGCCTGGGGAACCCGTTTTTCATACCTGGGTTATTTCTTATTAACACTGGGTATGTTGTTAACCTTTGTCAGTCCGAAAAGCAGGTTCCGAAAACTGGCTTCCGAAATTCAACGCATGCGATTATCCGGTAAAACTGCAGCAATTTTTATTGCCGGACTGTTGACCTTTGGAATTTCAACAAGCCTGTCTGCCAGTTCACCCACTTTTATAAACGCCTTACCACAGGTGGATGCGGCACATGCAAATCATTTTGGCAAGTTAATTATGCAGGATCATCGGGGTCGGTTCAAACCGATGGAAACCTATACCAATGAAATCCTGCGTAAGCTTTGTCGAAAAGAAGAAATTTATGGATTTTCATCCGAACAGGTAGTGCTAAGCATTGCAGCTTATCCGGGCGATTGGTATGATATCCCGTTAATTAAAATAGGGAAATCGCCTGAGTTATTGGAGATCCTAAATATAGAAGAAGGGCTTGCTTCCTACGGCGACTTTTTCAATGAAGCTGGCGATTATTTACTTCGCGATTATGTCAGAGCAGCCTATAATACTCAACAGCAGGACCGTGGTTCATTTGAAAAAGAATTATTAAAATTAGACGAACGCGTTAATATCTGCAGCATGATTTTTTCAGGCAGGTTTATGCGTGCTTTTCCGGTAATGGGCGACCCGAATAACGAATGGGTTTCACCTGCCGATTTGAATCACCAACACAACCTCACTTCCGAAAGTAGTTTTATTGAAAAATTTTATCCCGCATACATTCCAACCTTACAAAAAGCTATAGGAGATAAAGACTGGAATCTGGCTAATCAATTAATTGATGAATTAATGGCCTATCAACAGGCTAACGCCGGAGCAATTTTACCTTCGGCTTCCAAAGTAAAAGCCGAATTGTTATTAAACAATCTCCGTGTTTTTAGCCGGCTTTCAAAAACTTACGGACTACTGGGGTTGACCTTTCTGGTAATGATGTTTTTATCTGTCTTTAAGCCATCACTAAATTTGAGCCTGGCCTATAAAATTGCATTCGGAGTATTAGCGGCCAGTTTCTTTTTTCATACTCTGGGCTTGGGATTGCGTTGGTATGTATCCGGCAGGGCTCCCTGGAGTAATGGGTATGAATCCATGATTTATATCGCCTGGACAACAATGCTGGCAGGCTTGTTATTTACCAGAAATTCCTATGGTGGTTTAGCAGCAACAAATGTTTTATCCTCTACTATTTTAATGGTAGCCGGTTTAAGCTGGCTGGATCCGGAAATTACACCATTGGTACCAGTATTAAAATCCTATTGGCTTACAATCCATGTTTCTTTGGAAGCCGGGAGTTATGGATTTTTGATGCTCGGTGCCATTATTGGAATATTAAACCTCATTTTCATGATACTGGCCAGACCATCCAACAAGGAGAATATCAACCGGATCATTAAAGAAATGACAAAAATAAGTGAGATGACACTTATTGGGGGCTTGATCATGGTCAGTATTGGCACCTACCTTGGAGGTGTTTGGGCAAATGAATCCTGGGGAAGATACTGGGGATGGGATGCTAAAGAAACATGGGCACTTGTAACGATTCTCGTATATGCGTTTATTCTGCACATGCGATTTATTCCAGGCCTCCGGGGTAATTACGCCTTTAATGTGGCGAGCCTTTTCGGATTTGCAACAGTAATGATGACCTATTTTGGAGTAAA
>JAGQWR010000015.1:0-147 GCA_020437105.1 Saprospiraceae bacterium | reverse complement strand
CCAATTCCGCCATTTGTTTATTATACCGCTTTGGTATTTACCAGTATTTCACTTCTAGCCTATTGGCGAAACCGGGTAAACTCAAAAATTTCGTAGGCCTTTCTTGACAAAAGTTTCGAATTGGAATTACCCGGATTACTATTCCTC
>JAGQWR010000014.1 GCA_020437105.1 Saprospiraceae bacterium | reverse complement strand
GAATTTACCATTGAAGTAACCGGTGTCAATACAGCAGGAACCTACAATATCACAGGTGATTATGTAGCGAGTGGCTTGTCTTATGGCGTGAGTTACACGTACGGACCATTTGCCATCATTGATGGTGATTTGATTCTGACGATCACAGATGCCAACAATGCCAATTGTACAACAATCGGTGTAGTAACTGCACCAGCAACCTGCTCGGATGTATGTGATCTGGATGAGCCTGTAGTGATCACCGAGTGTGATGATAACGGTACCCCATCTGATCCGTCAGACGATACTTATACCTATACAATAGAAGTAACTGGTGCAAATACCGGTTCGACATATAATGTAGCTGGTGATGATACCCATGCCGGCCTGCTATATGGAGTTGTAAATGGTCCATTTGGACCGTTCCCAATCTCTGGCGGTGATCTGGATATTACCGTTGTTGATGCGGATGATGCGGGCTGTACTTATGCAGTAACAGTGGAAGCACCAGCAACCTGTTCCGGCGTATGTAACCTGGATGTACCGGTGATTAGCGCTGTATGTAATGACAATGGCACGCCATCCGATCCATCGGATGATACCTTTGAATTTACCATTGAAGTAACGGGAGCTAATACTGCCGGTACTTACAGCATCACAGGTGATTACGTGGCTGGTAACCTGGCTTACGGAGTAGCATACACGTTCGGACCATTCAACATCGCAGATGGTGATTTGATCCTGACGATCACGGATGGTGATGATGCCAACTGTCAGACAATTGGAGTGGTAACCGCACCAGCAACCTGTTCAGATCAGTGTGATTTGGACGAGCCTGTTGTCTTGACCTTCTGCGACAACAACGGCACGCCATCCGATCCATCGGATGATACCTTCACTTATTACATTGAAGTAAGCGGCGCTAACACAGCAGCAACTTATGATATCACAGGTGATGATTCGCAGGCTGGTCTGTTGTATGATGTAGTAAATGGTCCATTTGGTCCGTTTGCTATCTCCGACGGTGATCTGGATATCACAATTGTTGACGCGGATGATGCTGGTTGTACCTATGCAGTAACAGTGGAAGCACCAGCAACCTGTTCCGGTGTATGTAACCTGGATGTACCGGTGATTAGCGCTGTATGTGATGACAACGGCACGCCATCCGATCCATCGGATGATACCTTCGAATTTACCATTACAGTTACTGGTTCTAATACAGCCGGTTCTTACAATATCACAGGTGATTATGTAGCCAATACACTGGCTTATGGCACATCTTACACGTTCGGACCGTTCAACATCGCAGATGGTGATTTGATTCTGACGATCACGGATGCCAATAATGCCAATTGTACAACAATCGGCGTAGTAACTGCACCAGCAACCTGCTCGGATGTATGTGATCTGAACGAGCCAATTGTCACAACGACTTGTGATGATAATGGAACACCGACAGATCCATCAGACGATACCTTTACCTATACAATAGAAGTAAATGGTGCCAACACAGGTGCTACTTACAGCATTGCAGGTGATGATACGCAGTCAGGTCTGCAATATGGCGTGCAGAATGGTCCATTTGGTCCATTTGATATCGCTGATGGAGACCTGAATATTACCGTAATCGACGCGGATGATGCGGGCTGTACCTATGCCCTGACAGTTGTTGCACCTGCAAGCTGTTCAGACCTATGTGATCTGAATGCACCGGTAATTGTAGCGACCTGTTTCGACAATGGTACCCCATCTGATCCATCAGATGATTACTTTGAATTTACACTACAAGTAACAGGAGTAAACACAGGATCTGCCTACAATGTATCTGGTGATCTGGATGTATTGGGCTTATCCTACGGTGTGATAAATGGCCCTTATGGTCCATACCCGATCGCATCCGGTGACCTGTCGATTAATATTATCGATGCAGATGATCCAACCTGTAGCTTAATTGATATAGCCGTAAATGCACCACAAACCTGCTCGGATGTATGTGATCTGAATGAGCCAATCGTAACCACAACCTGTTTCGATAACGGTACGCCTTCAAATCCATCAGATGATTACTTCACCTATACCATTGAAGTAACCGGAGCAAATACTGGTGCGACTTATGATATTACAGGAGATGATACCCAAAACGATCTGCTATACGGAGTAGCAAACGGCCCATTTGGACCGTTCCCAATCTCAGGTGGCGATCTGGATATCACGATTGTAGATGCCGATGATGCCGGATGTACCTATGTGCTGACAGTAGATGCCCCTGCATCTTGTTCAGATGTATGTGATTTGGATGTACCGGTGATCAGCGCCGTATGTGATGACAATGGCACGCCATCCGATCCATCGGATGATACCTTTGAATTCACGATTGAAGTAACGGGTGCAAACACAGCCGGTACTTACAGCATCACAGGTGATTACGTAGCTGGTAACCTGGCTTACGGAGTAGCTTACACGTTCGGACCATTCAACATCGCAGATGGTGATTTGATCCTGACGATCACGGATGGTGATGATGCCAACTGTCAGACAATCGGAGTGGTAACCGCACCAGCAACCTGTTCAGATCTGTGTGATTTGGATGAGCCGGTAGTAACTACAACTTGTTTCGACAATGGCACACCAGCTGACCCAAGTGATGATTACTTTACTTACACGATTGAAGTAACAGGTGCCAATACGGCAGCTACTTATGATATCGTAGGTGATGACATTCAAAATAACCTCCTATATGGAGTAGCAAATGGTCCATTCGGTCCGTTCCCAATCTCTGGCGGTTCTTTGGATATCACGGTGGTTGATAATTCTGATGCAAGTTGTACGTATGCGTTGACCATCGACGCACCTGCGTCTTGTTCAGATCAGTGTGACCTGAATGTACCAGTGATCAGTGCAGTATGTGATGACAATGGCACGCCATCCGATCCATCGGATGATACCTTCGAATTCACTATCACTGTAACAGGAGCTAATACCTCAGGTGTTTACAATATCACAGGTGATTACGTGGCTGCTAACCTGGCTTACGGCACAGCTTATACTTTCGGTCCATTCAACATTGCTGATGGCGATTTGATCCTGACGATCACAGATGGTGATGATGCCAACTGTCAGACAATCGGAGTGGTAACCGCACCAGCAACCTGTTCAGATCAGTGTGATCTGGACGAGCCGGTGGTGCTGACATTCTGTGATGACAATGGTACACCTGCTGATCCATCAGATGATACCTATACCTACTATATTGAGGTAAGTGGTGCTAATACAGGTACAACTTATAATGTAGTTGGAGATGATAATCAATCTGGTTTACTATACAATGTAGTAAACGGCCCATTCGGACCATTCAACATTTCAGGTGGAAATCTGGATGTTACGGTTGTTGATGCAGATGACCCAAGTTGTAATTATCCGATTACAATTATGGCACCGGCATCTTGTTCTGATGAATGCGATCTGAATGTGCCGGTGATCAGTGCCGTATGTGATGACAATGGTACGCCATCCGATCCATCGGATGATACCTTCGAATTCACCATTACTGTAACTGGATCTAATACCTCCGGTGTTTATAACATCACAGGAGACTATGTGGCCAACAACCTGGCATACGGTACATCCTATACCTTCGGTCCGTTCAATATCGCTGATGGCGATTTGATTCTGACGATTACGGATGGAGATGATGCCAACTGCCAGACAATCGGAGTAGTAACCGCTCCGGCGACCTGTTCAGATCAGTGTGATCTGGATCAGCCGGTTGTAACAGTAACTTGCGATGACAACGGAACACCAACGGATCCATCGGATGATACCTTCACTTATACGATTGAAGTAACTGGAGTGAATTTAGGTGCTTCCTACAGTATCGCAGGTGATGATACGCATTCTGGTTTATTGTATGGCATCCAAAATGGACCATTCGGGCCATTCGATATTGCCAACGGAAACCTGGATATTACCATTATAGATAGTGGAGACGCAAGCTGTACGGCTGACGTGACTGTTGTTGCCCCGGAAGCTTGTTCCGATGTTTGTAACCTTGATCCGCCAACAATCGTAGCAACATGTTTCGATAATGGCACACCATCTGATCCATCAGATGATTACTTCGAGTTTACAATCCAGGTAACAGGTGCCAATACAGCTGGCACATATAATATTACCGGTGATTTTGCAATCAGCGGACAGGCTTATGGTGTGGTAAATGGCCCATTCGGACCATTCCCAATTGCTGGTGGTGATCTTTCCATCACTATTACCGATAGCAATGATCCTACCTGTCAGTTGATTGATATTGCGGTAAATGCGCCTGAAACTTGTTCAGATGTTTGTGATCTGGATGAACCGGTTGTGTTAACTTTCTGTGACGACAACGGTACCCCATCTGATCCATCGGATGACACCTTTACATATTTTGTAGAGGTTACTGGTGCCAATACAGCAAGTACCTACAATATTACTGGCGATGATGCCCAAACAGGCCTGCTTTATGGTATCGTAAATGGCCCATTCGGACCATTCAATATCCTTGATGGCAACTTGGATATCATTATCGTTGATAATAATGATCCAAACTGTAATTATGCAGTAACGGTGAATGCTCCGGCGTCTTGCTCAAATGAGTGTGATCTGAATGTACCGGTAATCAGTGCAGTATGTGATGACAACGGTACACCATCCGATCCATCGGATGATACCTTTGAATTCACGATTACTGTAACAGGTGATAATACCGCAGGTACATTTAATATCACAGGTGACTACGTGGCTGGTAACCTGGCTTACGGAGTGGCTCATACCTTCGGTCCATTCGATATCGTCGATGGTGATTTAACCTTGACCATTACGGATGCCAATGACCTAAACTGTGAAACAATTGGTGTAGTTAATGCTCCGGCAACTTGTTCAGATCTTTGTGAATTGAATGAGCCGGTAGTAACAGTAGAGTGTGATGATAACGGTACACCTACCGATCCATCGGATGATACGTTTACTTATACCATTGAGTTGACAGGTGCCAATACAGGTACTACCTATAATATTTCAGGCGATGATACACAGCTTGGTTTGCAGTATGGCATTCAAAACGGACCATTCGGACCGTTTGATATTGCCAACGGTAATCTGGACCTGGTCATCTTCGACAGCAATGATATCAACTGTACGCTTGATGTGGAAATCGTTGCCCCTGAAAGTTGCTCTGAACTTTGTACCCTGGAAGCACCAATTATCGTGGCAACTTGTAACGATAATGGTACACCTACCGATCCATCAGATGATTACTTCACCTTTACGATTGAGGTGAATGGAGTAAACACTGCCGGTACTTACAATATCAGTGGCGACCTGAATATCAATGGACTGGCATACGGTGTAATCAATGGCCCTTACGGGAACTACCCAATCGTTGATGGTGACCTGTCTATTAACATTACAGATGCCTTAAACCCACTCTGTAATTTGATTGATATTGCTGTGAATGCGCCAGCCAGCTGTTCGGATCAGTGTGAATTGAATATGCCGGTAGTAACCGTAGATTGCGATGATAATGGTACACCAACCAACCCATTGGATGATACGTTTACTTATACCATTGAAGTTACCGGAGATAACACATCAGGAACATACAATATCACTGGGGATGATACCCAAACTGGTCTGCAATATGGTATCCAAAACGGACCATTCGGACCGTTTAGCATTGCCAATGGCAATCTGGATATCACAGTAGTTGATTCGGATGATGCAAACTGTACCTACGATCTGACTATTGATGCACCGGTGAGTTGTTCTGACGATTGTGTGTTGAATGCCCCAACAATTGTGGCAACTTGTAACAATAATGGTACACCTACCGATCCATCAGATGATTATTTCACCTTCACTATTTTAATGACAGGTGCAAATACAGGTGGTTCTTACGGCATCAGTGGAGATTTCATTGCGAATGGTCTTCAGTATGGTGTGGTAAACGGACCTTTCGGAAACTTCCCGATCGGTGCTGGTGACCTCTCCATTAATATTACAGATTCTCAGAATCCACTTTGTAACCTGATTGATATCGCGGTAAATGCACCGCAGGAATGCTCGGATGAGTGTGAATTCAACAATCCGGTTGTCAATGTTTTCTGTGATGATAACGGTACACCAACCGACCCAACAGATGATACGTTTACCTATACCATTGAGGTTTCAGGTGCGAATGTTGGTTCTTCTTACTCCATCAGTGGCGATGATATCCAAACTGGCTTGCCGTACGCGATCAATAATGGACCATTCGGACCGTTTGATATCTCGAATGGTAATCTGGATCTGGTGCTGACAGATGATCAGGTTGGTTGTACGTATGATCTGGTAATAAATGCACCAGAACCTTGTTCCGGAGCCTGTGAGATTGATAGCAACCCGACCATCATTGCCAAGTGTAATGATAACGGTACACCATTTGATCCATCGGATGATGTGTACTACTACTCACTTGTGGTAACAGGTACAAATACTGGAGCTACTTATAACATTACCGGTGATGACTTCCACACAGGCTTGGCTTACGGAGTGCAAACACCACAGTATGGTCCATTCGCAATAGTTGATGGTAACCTGACACTGGTTATTGTCGATGTGGACGATCCTGCTTGTAATCTGACTATCACGGTAGTTGCACCGGATGTTTGTTCCGGATCATGTGAAATCGCAGTGAATCAGGTTGCCGTATTCTGTAACGATAATGGTACACCGAACGATCCGACAGATGATACCTTCAGTTATACCATCAATGTTTCAGGTGTTTCTACAGGAACAGCTTACAACATTACCGGTGATGATACCCACTTCAACCTGCCGTACAATACCGTCAACGGACCATTTGGTCAGTTTGATATTGCAGACGGACCGCTTCAACTGACTATTTCAGATGTGAATGCACCAGGTTGTGAAGCAGAGGTTACCATCATCCCTCCAGCGCCTTGTTCAAATCAGTGCGAAATTGGAGAGCCGGTTATAATGACTGTTTGTAATAATAACGGTACGGAGAATGATCCATCGGATGATACCTTCACCTTCACCTTGTTACTGTCTGGTAATGCCGTTGGTCTTACCTACAACCTGACAGGTGATGTGATCGCAAGTGGATTGTCTTACGGCATGGTGAACGGCCCATTCGGACCATTCCCAATTGCAGGTGGCGATCTGTCGATTACTGCGGTTGATGGGAACAATTCAGGTTGTATCCTCAATATTATTGTGGAAGCTCCTGAAACTTGTTCGGATGTGTGTAATCTGTTTGATCCACAGGTAATTGTTTCCTGTGATGATGCGGGTACACCGAATAATCCAAATGATGACTTGTTCTATTATACCATCACGGTGAACGGTAATAACACAGGTTCATCTTATGATATCTCTGGTGAGGACATCGTAAATAACCTTCCATACGGAGTTCCAAATGGTCCAAATGGTCCATTCCTGATCTCTCAGGGTGATTTGGATCTGGTTATTACTGATAGTGACAACCCGGGATGTTTCACTACCGTAACAGTAGATGCACCGGTTGATTGCTCACCTGATTGTAGCATCTTCCAGCCAGCTATTGGTGTTCAGTGTAATGATAATGGCACACCGGATGATCCATCCGATGATACCTTCTCTTACCTGATCTACGTGACTGGTAACAATACAGGATCGACCTATACCATCGCAGGAGATGACTTCCAAACGAACCAGCCTTACAATCAGGTAAATGGTCCGTTGGGTAACTTCCCAATCTCCGGTGGTATTATCTTCCTGGATATCATTGATAATAGTAACCCAAGCTGTAACATCCAAAATGTTGCTGTAGTGCCGCCGCCAAGCTGTTCGTTTGAGTGTTCTCTGCAAGAGCCGCTCATCAATGTAGCGTGTGATGATAATGGTACACCGGATGATTTCTCCGACGATACCTTCACCTTCACCATTCTCGTTCAGGGTAACAGTACCGGTGCCTTCTACAACATCCTTGGTGATGTGAATCAGGGCGGACTGCCTTATAATACCGTAAATGGCCCATTCGGACCATACCCAATCGCTGGTGGCAACCTGGATATTGTTGTTCAAGACATTGATGAACCAACCTGTAACATAAATGCAACAGTTGAACCACCGGTTCTCTGTATCACAGATCTGGCTTGTATTGGTGATTTTGTGTGGCATGACCTTAATGGAAACGGCGCACAAGACCTGAACGAGCCGGGTATCCAGGGTGTAGAAGTAATTCTGACTGGTACAGATGTATTTGGCAACGATGTAATGGAAACCATGTTTACAGATGCAGATGGAGAATACCTCTTCTGTGGTCTGAACCCAGGTACATACAAGTTGACATTCGTAACCCCAACCGGTTATGAAGGAACCATACCGAATGCAACAGGTGATGATTCAAATGATTCAGATGCAGATCCTAACATGGGTGGCATGACTGACTTCGAAGTATTATCATCCGGCGAGACGAACCTCGATTATGATGCAGGTTATATTCAGTCTTGTAGCATTGGTAACTATGTATGGCATGATATCAATGGTGATGGCTTCCAAGATGCCAACGAACCAGGTATCCCGAATGTGGAAGTTGTTCTGACTGGTACAGACGGAGCTGGCAATCTGGTTATCCTGATCACATTTACAGACGGCGACGGATTCTACTTATTCGATAACCTGAATCCGGGTACCTATAAATTGACTTTCGAAACACCTGCGGGTGGATTTGTAAATACCTGGTTGGATGCAACCGGAGATGATGCAACAGACTCAGATGCTGACCCGGCTATGGGCGGTATGACAGTCTTTGAAGTGCTGACTTCCGGTGAAAACAACCTCGACTATGATGCAGGTTACTACATCCCTGCGGCTATCGGTAACTTCGTCTGGGAAGACCTCGATGCAGATGGCGCTCAGGATGCAGGAGAACCTGGTATCCCGGGTGTTCAGGTAACTCTGACCGGATTTGATGCCCTTGGCAACACCGTGGTACTCTTTACCATGACGGATGCAAATGGTTTCTATCTGTTCACAGGGCTGGCACCAGGCTCATACAAATTGACCTTCCAGACTCCGGCTGGTTATATCACCACACTGTTGGATGCAACAGGTGATGATACCAATGACTCGGATGCGAACGCAAGCATGGGAGGTATGACAGTCTTCGAAGATCTGATCTCCGGTGAACTGAATCTCGATTACGATGCCGGTTATGTGCAAGGTTCGAGTGACCTGGCAGCCATTGGTAACTATGTTTGGGAAGATACCGATGGCGACGGCTTCCAGGATACCGACGAACCAGGTATCGAAGGCGTAACCGTAGTGCTTTCAGGTACCGATGTGGATGGCAATGATGTCAACCTCACTACACAAACAGACGGATTCGGATTCTACATATTCACAGGTCTGACTCCGGGTACTTACAAACTCACCTTCCAAACGCCAGCTGGTTATATCCTAACCACGCCGAATGCGACAGGTGATGATTCAACAGATTCGGATGCCGATCCTGCTATGGGTGGGATGACAGTCTTTGAAGTACTCGAACCAGGTGAGGTGAACCTGACTTATGACGCTGGTTATATTCCTGCCACAGAGCTGGGTACAATTGGCAACTATGTTTGGGAAGATCTGGATAATGACGGAATTCAGGATGCTGGCGAACCAGGTGTACCTGGAGTAACAGTTTACCTATACGATTGTAATGATCTGACTACGCCAATTGCGCAGACTACTACAAATGGTGCCGGCTTCTACTTCTTCACAGATCTGCCAGCCGGTAACTATGCAGTACAATTCGTATTGACTGGTACCGACCTCGGATTTACCATGCCAAATGCAGGTGGTAATGACTCGATCGATAGTGATGCCAATCCAAATGATGGATTCACCGATTGTATCTTCCTGCCGCCGGGTGAAGACAATCTGACACTGGATGCCGGTGTAGTGCCTTGCTCGAATGATGGTCCGACTGCAGTCTGTATCGATGACGTAACAGTGACCCTTGATTCTGATGGTATGCTCGTACTCCCAGCCGACTTCTTTGATGGTGGAAGCTACGATGATTGCTGCCTGGATGATGTGCTGGTGCGCCGTATCGGAACCAACTGCGGTATGATGACAGATACGCTCTTCGGTCAGGATATTACTTTCTGCTGTAACGATGTAACAGGAGGTGTAATTACGGTCGAATTGATGGCTGTCGATTGCCAGGGCAATGTGGATATCTGCGAACTGCAAGTGACCGTTGACGGTACATTGAGTGCAGCTCCGTTAAGCTGTCCTGCGGATACTACGATTTCCTGCGATGTCTATGGCATGGAGTTGGCTGGCTGGTTATTTGTAGGTGAGTACGGCATACTGGATCAATTCGGTGTACCAACGACCACTGATGGCGGCTGTCCGATCAGTACAGACCTGAGCGTGGCGATCAATATCGATATGTGTATGTCGGGTACCATTACCCGAACATGGATCAGCTACAATGACCTCGGCGAGCCGATTGATACCTGTAGTCAGATCATCACAGTAGTACACGAATCCAACTTTGTGGTTGAGTTCCCGGCTGATACCATTATCAATTGCAACGATATCGGAGCACTTGACACGGGTGAGCCAATCATCTTCGATGATATGTGCGAACTGGTGGGTGTAAGCTACGAGGACTTCGAGCTACCGGTTGTGCCGGATGCTTGCCGCAAAATTGTTCGTACCTGGTATGCAGTTAACTGGTGCCTCTTCGAAGAATTTGGATCGGATGTTTACAGCGAAATTTCAGAGGTCGTTGCCGGTGTTGATTTCAACGGTGATGGTGTGCTTTCGCCGAATGTATTCCAGGATGGTGTGAACCCACAAGGAATCAGCGACGGTTGGATACAGCATGTACAGATTATCAAAATCATTGATACAGAAGTACCTGAATTCGATGTAGAAAACTTCGAAGTGTGCTCTGATGCGGGCAACTGTGTAGCTACTGTTAATCTTCCGGAACCGGATGTAATTGATTGTAGCGATGAGGTGGATATCACCATCCAAACCAATTTGCCAAATGGTAGTGGTTATGGTCCTTACACAGATGTGCCTCTTGGCGAATACTGGGTGCTTTATACAGCCTATGATAACTGTGGAAACATCAGTGCGGACCTTGTGACCATTACGGTGGTTGATTGCATCGCGATGAATATCCAATGTGCAAGCGGACTTTCCTTTGCTCTGGATGCTGATGGTACGGTTACCATTCCGGCTTCTGCGCTGGATGGTGGATCCACAGCAACCTGTGGTGTAGAGTTGGCTTTCGCTTACTCCGAAGATATGCTCACAACCGACCGTACATTCGGATGCGAAGATCTGGGATTAGTTGAGCTGATCGTTTGGGTGGAAGGATCTGACGGACAGCAGGGCTTTTGTGCTATGTTGATCGAAATTACCGACCCGCTGGATGCTTGTTCTCAGCAAATCATGATCGCTGGATTGATGGTTACAGAGGATGATGAGCCTGTCGGCGAAGTAATGACCGATATCAATGGCGGATTTGCCTCTATGATAACGTCTGAAGACGGTCTCTATGAATTCCAACTGGCGACCAATTCGGATTATACAGTATCTCCGTTTAAGGATATTTATCCTGGAAATGGAATATCTACCCTGGATATGGTGCTGATCCAAAAACATGTTCTTGGATTGCAACTTCTGGATTCTCCATACAAGATTATCGCAGCGGATGTCAACAATTCCGGTTCGGTGACAACCCTTGACTTGTTGGAAGTTCAGAAAATGGTACTGCAGATCAACGATCAATTCACAAACAATACAAGTTGGCGCTTTGTGGACGCAGATTATGTGTTCCCTGATCCGACCAACCCTTGGTTTGAAGCATTCCCTGAAGTTATTAGTTACAATAATATTCAGGAAAGTGATCTGGAGGCTGATTTCATCGCTGTGAAAATCGGTGATGTCAACGGCTCTGCTAATACCAACGGACTCGCAGAGGCAGATAACCGGAATACGCCAAGTGGTAACATGGGCTTTATGCTGGAAGATCGGGTCTTAAAGGCCGGAGAAACAGCCACGCTCATCTTTACCGGAGATGACTCCGACATCCTGGGCTATCAATTTACATTGGACTTTGATCCGGCACAATTGCAGATCAAAGGCGTGGAAGAAGGCGTCGCTCAACCCGAAAGTTTCGGATTGGCAAAACTAGAGCAGGGTGGTCTTACCGCCAGCTTAAGTAGTCCGATTCCTTTCCGCTTTAGCTCGGATGAAGCACAATTCAAATTAATCGTAGAAGCACAGGAAGACCTTCTGCTCAGCGAAGCATTGGCCATCACCAGTCGCTTTACAAAAGCAGAAGGATACGATTCTGAAGGTAAATTGCTCCAGATCGGCCTGTACTTCAGCGAGAAAGATGGATTTGCATTGTACCAGAATAAACCGAACCCATTCGTCCAGACCACCAATATCAGCTTCTACCTGCCGGTAGCATCAGAAGCCAGTCTGACGATCATGGACGTTTCAGGAAGAGTTCTGAAAGTAATAGAATCTGAATACAGTAAAGGACTCCACGAAGTAGAGATCTCCAATCTCCAATCTTCCGGATTGCTTTACTACCGACTAGATACGCCGACACACTCGGCCACGAAAAAGATGATTATGATCGAATAGATCTGATTATCCTTAACCCCCCAGCCACTGCTTCATCCCCCCGGAGCAGTGGCTTTTTTATTTACCCTTCATGGATAAACGCTGCGACCTCCGCGTGCCTGCTTCCTAATATTCTATTATATTTAGTATTAACTGTTGGCAAAAGACCCCTCATTAAAATCCGCAAGCTGGATTTAGGAGGTATGATGCCCGGGTAGGGTGGTTTACGGGTGTTGATCCACTGGCAGCAGATTATGCAAGCTGGAGCCCGTACAATTATGTGTTACGAAATCCAACTAATATTTCAGCTAAATCATATACCAGAATCAACGTGTTTTTGGAATTGCTGACTTGCCTTTGGCTATCCATACAATTAAACGCAACCCCCATCTCCGTAGGAGATAAATCTTTGTAGTAAAAAAAACGAAACAAAATACCGCTCCTACGGAGCTTTGAAAAATCTGGAATTGAAATTGCTACAAAGATATTGCTCCGCTGGAGCAAGAATGAGATTTTAACCTCCGCATAGTATTTATGGGTAAAAAAGGAGGAGATACATGATATGATATAATTTACAATCAACTCCATACAAATAAACACAAACCCGATCTCCGTAGGAGATAAATCTTTGTAGCAAAAAATCGGAAACAAACTCCAGCTCCGTAGGAGCGACACCCGTTAAAAAAGGTAACCTGTCAACCCTATTTATGAGACTACCTCTCAACTATAACCTCTCAACTATAACCTATAATCTATAAACTAAAATCTATAAACTAAAACCAAAAAATCCCGAACAACTAAACGCTGCCCGGGATTTTTTGTACCAACTCTTAGCTTATGCTAATCCAAACGGACTAAACAGCAACCACAGTCCGATTACCGCAATAATCAAAACCAGGGTCAACCAGAAATCCTGATTAGCCGGATTAAAGCCGGCACCCGCTTCTTTGTTTGGCTCGTAAGTTACATTCTCCAGTTGCGCCGCTGATTGCTGCGGTGCACTCAAACTCACCAGGATTAGTACCAACGAACAAACTACAAACAGGAATATAGCGTAGTGTAGGAAGTTCATCGTAACCATATAATCCAGGAAGCCTCCAGGTTTGAGTGTTACGGTACCTTCTCCGGTAAGGAACTCCATCGCCAATCTGGCCATGCCTAAAATAAACCCGGCCCATAAAGACCAGATAGCGCCTTTGGCATTGATTCGTTTGAAAAACAAACCAAACAGGAAGGCCGCAGCAATCGGCGGCGAAATATAGGCCTGGATACTTTGCAGGTATTTGTAGAAACTACTGCCTTCCATCATGGATTTCATAAACGGAATCCAGGCAAGACTAATTACTACTAGTACAACTGTGGCCACCTGACCAACGTTCACGAGACTTCGCTCGGAAGTGTTCGGACGCATCCGCTTGTAAAAATCTATAGTGAATAGGGTAGAGGCGGAGTTAAATACCGATGAGAGCGAACTCATCAAAGCAGCCAACAAACCCGCCAGAATAAGTCCCTTTAGTCCATTCGGCAAAAAGCCGGTGATAATAGCCGGTAAGGCCTTATCCGGATCACCACCCAAATCAAGCAGTCCTTTATGTGCCAATGCAAAAGCAATGATCCCGGGAATGATGAAAATGAAAATCGGCGTCAACTTGAGGAAGCCTCCGAAAATGGTACCCTTGCGGGCATTGGAAATATCCCGGGCAGATAGCACCCGTTGTACGATAAACTGATCAGTACACCAATACCAAATCCCTAAGATCGGTGCACCAAACAGAATGCCGGTCCAGGGAAAATCAGGATCACTGGCCGGACGCCATAAGTTGAAAAAATGACTGCCGTCAATGTTGGACGCAACGGCTGCTTCCTGAACGGTATCAACCATGCCGCCCCAACCTCCAAGAGCCTCCAACCCAAATATCGTGATGGCCAATGAGCCGCCCACCAGAATAAACATCTGGAGCATATCCGTATAAATAACAGCGCGCAGTCCGCCAAAAACGGTGTAAACACCGGTGGCTAAAACAACGATAACGGCACCTGTCCAAAATTCTACACCCATCACCTCAAATACCAGCGCACCCGCGAAAATGGTGATGGATATCTTGGTCAGAATATAGGCCAGAATGGAGACAACCGATAGGTAGTTTCGTGCTTTCGAATCATAGCGACGCTCCAAAAATTCCGGCATCGTGAATACACCGCTCTTGATATAAAACGGAACAAAAACCCAACCCAGAATAATCAAAATTAAGGCCGCCAATACTTCAAATTGACCGGCGACCATGTCCCCACGCGCCCCGGATCCAGCCAGACCAACGAGGTGCTCAGACCCGATATTAGAGGCAAATAAAGAGGCTCCAATGACAAACCAGCCTACGTTTTTTCCGCCCAGAAAATAATCAGAGGAACCATATTCCCCCTTTTTACTGCGCCTTTCCTGCATGGTGACATACCAGGCAAGCATGAAAACAATAACGAAATAACCGGCAACAATGGATAAATCGAGAACACTCAGGCTACTAAGCATAGTTTAATGGTCTTGGTGTAAAAATTACAATATGAAATTGTTTAAGAATGCCTGCTGAAATTTCGGGAATTGAATTTTCATTCCAATGGAGGCTTTTTTTGAGCCGCATAGTAGTGCTACGTGGCGATAAAAAAACGAAAAGTGGGTTGAAAAGGCTTTTCCGGAAACCAGTGAGGTATTTTTAAACAACTTCTGGGCTAAAAGTAAAAATATTCCCTGCTTAATTTGGGCTTCCCCCAAAAATAATTTGCTCTTTTTCGATATCCAACAGTTTTAGTAGTGTTTTTCACTTTCAGGCAGCAGGGATTCAAATTTCAAAATCCAACATTCAAAGATCTCCCTTATTTTTGCCCTATGACAAATAAAGAAATTGCCAACGCCTTCCAGGAATTGGGAAACCTGATGGAACTACATCAGGAGAATCCGTTCAAAATCCGCTCTTACCAAACCGCCTACATCAATCTGCGAAAATTGCCGCAAGCACTTTCAGAGGTGCCGGTTGGTGATCTGGCAGAGATCAAAGGGGTAGGGAAGGCCATCGCCGGGAAAATCACGGAATTACTCGAAAACGGAAAGATGGAAACGCTGGAGAAATACCGGCAACAAACACCCGCAGGTATCCGCGAACTGCTACAGGTAAAAGGCTTTGGCCCAAAGAAGGTCCGAATGGTCTGGAAAGAACTGGGTGTTGAATCAGTAGGCGAGTTGCTTTATGCCGTAAATGAAAATCGCCTGATCGAACTAAACGGCTTTGGGGCTAAAACCCAGGAAGACCTTCGCGGAAAGCTGGAATATTTCCAACGATCCCAAAATAAATATCATTTTGCAGCACTTGAAGCGGAGGCCAATGAGATTAGCCAAGCCTTTTTAAAGGCCTTTCCCAATGCACGCTTTGAATGGGCAGGTGCCCTTCGACGAAAGTCGAATATCCTGGATCGACTCGAATTTCTTACTACAGAAATAGAAGGTCTGCCCAACTGGCTACAAACAAATGGCTTTTCTATAATCAACGAATCGGCTAATTCGCTTTCCGCTAAAAGTCCGAAAGAAACCGCAGTCCAGTTTTATTCCTGTCAGGAAAAGGAGTTTGGATCCAAATGGTTTCGCTACTCGGCTTCAAAAGATTTTATGGATGCTTTTCTGAAGAAGTTTCCCAACCAGGATTTTTCCGGCCTGCAAACAGAAGAGCAGATTTTTGATAAAACCGGACTCCCTTTTATTCAGCCGGAGCTGCGCGAACAGGACTGGGCACTCGATTTGAAGGCGACACCGGATCTGCTGGAAGAAACAGATATTAAAGGCGTAATCCATTCGCACTCTACCTATAGTGACGGGGTTAATACCTTACGGGAAATGGCCGAAAGTGCCCGGGATGCCGGTTATGAATACCTCGGAATCAGCGATCACTCGAAGTCTGCTTTTTATGCCAACGGACTGCAACCCGAGCGGGTGCTCGCTCAGATGGAAGAGATCGATCAGTTGAATGTGGAGCTGGCACCCTTCCGGATTCTTAAAAGTATTGAAAGTGATATACTCAATGACGGGTCGCTGGATTATGAAACGGATATTCTGGAACGATTTGATTTTATTATCGCTTCCGTGCATTCCAACTTGCGAATGGATGAAGAGAAAGCCACTCAACGATTAATCACCGCCGTTGAAAACCCTTATACTAATATATTAGGGCATCCCACAGGGCGCCTCTTATTAAGTCGGGAAGGTTATCCGATAGATCATAAAAAAGTAATAGACGCCTGTGCGGCGAATGGCGTAGCGATCGAACTTAACGCAAATCCTTATCGTCTGGACCTGGATTGGACCTGGATTCCCTACGCTATGGAAAAAGGCGTTTGGATTTCGATTAATCCGGATGCACATAGTACAGCAGGAATCCGGGATATCCACTTTGGTGTCCTTTCTGCGCGTAAGGGCGGGCTTAACAGGGAGGCTTGTCTGAATGCAACTTCAGCCGAACAATTTCTGGAAAGACTTCGGAAATAGTACTAATTTCGGGCGGTTTGGAGTTTCTTAACAACTCGTTAACAATTATTGAACCCTCATTAACAAGAGAGATGAAGTAGGCGACCTATTTTTGTTTCGTAATCAATAACCAGTGAACATTTTGCTCATTCATGAGATTAATAAGTAGCTGGACTTGATATCCAAAATCGTAAATAATAACTGAAAATTTATCAAAATGCTTAAACAATTCAAACTTCTGATGTTCGTTTTCGCCATGGGTAGCTTCATGGTAGCTTGTAATCAAGATGCTGAGGGTACCGAAGGTGCTGATGCAGCTGTTGCTGTTGATCCTGCTGGTGATGCAGGTGCTGTTGCTGATCCTTCTGAGGTTGTAGCAGAGGCTCCTGTTGGTCCGACTACTACTATTGACTTCCCTGAAACGGAATATGACTTTGGTATGATTGATCAGGGTGATGTTGTTTCTCACACCTATATGTTTACCAATACAGGAACAGAGCCATTAATCATTAGCAACGCAAAAGGTAGCTGTGGTTGTACTATTCCTAAATGGCCTAAAGACCCAATCGCACCAGGTGAAACAGGTGAAATGTTGGTTGAATTTAACTCTAAAGGCAAAAAAGGTAACCAAAACAAAAAAGTTACTATCACTGCTAACACTAATCCTGCACAGTCATTTATCTACCTGAAAGGTAATGTAAATGCACCAGAAGGAGCTGAAGGTACTGAGCCTGCAATTTCTGTTCAAGGACAGTAATTTTAGATACTGAAAAAAAAAGCCTCTGTGGAAACACAGGGGCTTTTTTTATGTTTGTTGGATAGTACCTTTGATTTATTGCTATTATCTATCCATCTTATCACGAAATACACAAATTGAAATCCTACCTATCCCTTATAAAATTTAGCCATACGGTGTTTGCCCTGCCCTTTGCGCTGGTTGGTTTTACCCTGGGCGTTTTAAAAACAGGAAGCTTTAACGGACAAGTGCTGCTCCTGGTTTTATTATGCATGATCTTTGCAAGGAGCGCAGCCATGGCTTTTAACCGTTATCTGGACAGAAATATTGATCAGGCAAATCCACGTACAGCCAATCGCGAAATTCCGGCAGGTGTGATTAGTCCAAAAAACGCATTACTTTTTGTAATCATCAATTGCCTCTTGTTTATTGCTACAACCTGGTTTATCAATTTGCTGTGTTTTTACCTTTCACCTGTTTCCTTGATTGTCGTTTTAGGCTATAGTTTTACCAAACGCTTTACCTTTTTATGCCACTTTGTGCTTGGCCTCGGGCTCTCCCTCGCACCAATCGGAGCCTATCTGGCAATGGGTGGCGGCTTTGATCTGATTCCAATTCTGTTTTCTGCGCTGGTCTTTGTTTGGGTTTCCGGTTTTGATATAATTTATGCCCTGCAGGATGAAGAATTCGATAAATCCAACGCATTGTACTCTGTACCGGCTACCATCGGCAAAAAGAGTGCCCTACGGGTTTCCGAGGGTCTGCATCTTATCTGTATCGTTCTGTTGTTTTTTGCGGTCAGAGCCTTATTGGCAAACTTTAGCGAGTTCGGATGGATTATTTACCTGGCAGCCGGCATTTTTTCTGCCCTGCTGATTTACCAACACAGCCTGGTCAGACCCAATGATTTGAGTCGGGTAAATCTCGCCTTTTTTACCACCAACGGTATTGCCAGCGTGATCTTTGGCAGTTTGTTTATCCTGGATGTATTGGTCTGACTACATTCGCTTCAGGAGTACAATATATACCGGCAGGTGATCACTATACCCACCTATATACAAGTCACCGGAGAAGGTTCGATGTGGGCTACCCTTATATTTTCCGGTGCGTTGGAGTAAATAGGGCTTCTTATAAATTTCTACCTGCTGATAGAAATAACCATCCTGTTTTTTATCCAACCAGGGGGAGGTAATAAGTATCTGGTCAAAAAGGTTCCAGGCACCGTTCCAGGTTAGTGTGCCGTTACCGCTTTTAAAAGGCTCATACATCGGATTGAAAATATCCTTTTTCCCGGTTTGTGCTGCTTTACCTTTCGCGTGAAGCACCTTTTTAATACTTGGACTAATCGGATCGTCGTTGAGGTCGCCCATAATGATAACCTTGGCCATCGGATCAACCTGATAAAGTGAGTCAACGATAGATTTGCAGATAAACGCTGCGGCATTTCGGTATTCCTGGGTGTTTTTTTCGCCGCCACTTCTGGAAGGCCAGTGATTGACCATTACATAAACCTGCTCGCCATCAAATTTGCCCGAAACAAATAAAATGTCCCGGGTATATTTCCGCTCACCGGCTGGCGTGAAAATTTCCAACGGCACAGCCCGACTCGACTCTACCTGAAAGTATTTAGGATTGTAGAGCAAGCCGACATCTATCCCACGCTTATCCGGACTGTCATAATGGACGATCTGATAATTCCGTTCTGCAATAGCAGGTTCCTTGACAAAATCCTCCAATACAGAGCGGTTTTCGACTTCGGCAACACCAAGTAGTGCGAGTCCGTCTGTACTTAAATCGGTACCCATTTCAGAGATTACCTGTGCCAGGTTCCCTAACTTCTCCCGATAAATACGGGTTCCATAAAGTTTGGAGCCTGTCGGCGAAAATTCGGTATCGCGTACATCCGGTGTGTCAAGTGTATCAAAAAGGTTTTCAAAGTTATAAAACCCAATGAGGCCCACCCGATACGTTTGTTCCTGAGCTTGCAGGCTGGTGATTCCAACACTCAACAGAAGGCAGAAAAGAATAAATGATCGCATAAATTTCAATTTCTTGAGCTTGCTTATTCAAAAAAACACAAAGATAGACTCCCGGAGTCGAATTTGCGGCTTATCTGATATCCTTAACCTAAAGTTTATCCGTTTCCTTGCCCGTCTCCTCCTCAACTGCCGGAAATTTAAACTTACAAAGGCAATGGTTTAGGTTTTAGTTTATAGATTAGAGGTTATAGATTAGAGGTTATAGTTTATAGTTTAGGGTTGTGCCTTGTGTCGAAGGGCCGAGTCCTCACGTTTTAAACAGTGAACATAACCTAATCCCCAAATGCTGGGTGAAAAGTTATGAGTCGTAGAAGGCAGTTACCATTTTTCCACTTTTGGCGTCAAAAGTGGAGCAAAACCGCCGGCTTGCGCGGCTTCGGCTAAAAAGTACAAGTCTTCCGCTGCACCAGCAAAACTCGCCCTTTTCTTCAATTCTTTAAGGACCAAAATCGATACCTGATCATCTGGCTTTGATTACCAAGCATGCAGGCTCAAACAGTTGCTGCCGCTGACGCTTCAGTCTCCTACTTTTTTCCTGCGGATCGCCTCATCCACAAATGCCGGAAATCTTAAATCCTATTGAATAATTCCGGCCTTAGCTTCTTTAGTAAGCATGTCTTAAAAACAAGGGCCGAGTCCTCACGATTCAAACCTTCGCGAAGCGAACATGCCCTCGGAGGCAGGGTGTAATTAAATACGGAAGACCTCAAAAGCGGAGCAAAATCTACCTATTCCGTCGTCCAGCAAGATATAAGCCTTTATTTAACATAGATTTTCCCTGTCATTTGCAGGAATGATGCCTATATTCTTCTAATTTTGCGCAGATTTTTTGTCCAAAACAAACCAATGAATAAATTCTATTCCCTTTTACTTCTCCTGTTTCTTCCCATTTTGGCAAATGCTCAATTGCTGCTGGTCGAAGGACAGGTGCTCGATGCTGAAACGAATCAACCAATTGTTGGGGCACTGGTTTCAACAACAATCGCAACAGCTGTTACAGATGCTGCCGGTTCCTTTGAAATGGAACTCGCTGCCGATGTCACTAAAATCGACCTGGTTATCACAGCAGACGCATACCTTCCATACAGCATGGAAGTGACGATTACCAATTCGGATGTTAAAAGCCTTGGTGTTATCTCACTCAGCGCAGACCCAAATGCTGTAAGTTCAGGCAATCAGCAAATTCCTACCCTGGTTTTATCCAGCGAGGATCTGGAAGATTCGGATAACCGAAATGAGGATATTTCGGGTATTCTGGCTTCCTCACGCGATGTGTTTATTTCCACTTCATCTTATACCTTCGGTGCCCTTCGTTTTAGGGTTCGTGGCTATGATTCGGAAAATACCACCATTTTAATGAATGGCATCCCGATGAACGAATTGGAAAATGGCCGCCCATATTGGTCCACCTGGGGAGGGTTAAATGATGTGACCCGTAATCAGGAAACAGACTTCGGACTGGGAGCCATTGAATATACTTTTGGCGGAATCGGAGGGGCAACCAATATTGACACCCGCGCTTCAAACCAGCGGAAACAGTTTTCTGTTTCCTATGCCATCTCTAACCGCACCTACCGCAATCGCCTTATGGCAACCTATAGCACCGGATTGAAGCCTTCCGGATGGGCCTTCTCTTTCTCTGGTTCCAGACGATGGGCACAGGAAGGATATGCTCCCGGTACGTTTTACGATGCCTGGAGTTATTTTGCTTCTGTGGACAAAAAATTTAACGACAATCATTCGCTGAATTTTACAGCTTTCGGTACGCCAAATAAGCGGGGTAAGGATGGTGCCGCCGTACAGGAATTAAATGATCTGGCTGGTACAAATTATTATAATCCCTACTGGGGATTCCAAAACGGAGAAAAACGAAATTCACGGGTAGGCCACAGCCACCAGCCCGTGCTTATGTTGCGCCATGATTGGAATATCGGTGAGAAGGCCACCCTGACAAATACTGTATCCTATCAATTTGGCAGTAATGGCGGTACGGCATTGGATTGGTATGGTGCCAGAGATCCGCGGCCAGATTATTACCGGTATCTCCCAAGTGGTACAGAACCTGAATTTGCAGATGAAGTAGCCAATATCCTGGCAAATGATGAAGCCGCCCGACAAATTGACTGGGACTATATGTACAATGTCAATTATAACAGCCTGGAAACAGTTTACGATGTGGACGGTATTTCGGGTAATATCGTAACCGGACTGCGGTCTAAATATATTGTTGAAGATCGCCGCTACGATAGCAAAGAACTTAATTGGAGCAGTATCTATTCCAACCCGATTGGCGATCACCTGACCCTGAATGCCGGCCTGAGCTATCAGGTGTATGAAGGGGATAATTACAAATTGGTCGATGATTTACTGGGTGGCGAATTTTACATGGATATTAATCGCTTTGTGCAGCGCGATTTTCCGGACGATCCGGCAAAATGGCAAAATGACCTTAATAACCCCAATCGTATATTGTATGAAGGTGATCGTTTTGGATACGATTATGCTTCTCATATTCGTAAAGGGAATGCCTGGGCCCAGGGCGTATTCAATTTCCGCTTCCTGGATGTTTTCCTGGCCGGAGAAGTTTCTCAAACGACTTTTTGGCGGGAAGGCAAGGTGCAAAACGGGTTGTACCCGGAAAGCAGTTTTGGAAATTCCGAAAAACAGGAGTTTCTAAACTATGGTGTAAAAGGCGGGGTCACCTATAAAATAAATAGCCGAAACTTCCTATACGTTAATGGCGGATATCTGACCAGAGCGCCCTATTTCCGTAACAGCTACCTTTCCCCACGGGTACGTGACGAAGTAGTGGATGGGTTGACCAGTACGAAAATCCAATCTGTTGAAGGTGGGTATATTCTGCGCGGTGCAACGATTCGGGCTCGTGCAACGGCCTATTGGACCGTTTTTCAGGATGCTTCTGAAGTGATGAGCTTCTTCAATGATGAAGAATTAACCATTACTCAGATTGTAAATAATGTAGAAGAATCCTTCGGTGTAACCGCCGGGTTTGTAAATTATGCACTGACGGATATTGACTCCAAACACCAGGGCGTGGAGCTGGCTTTCGATTGGACAGTAGCTGCCGGATTGAGCCTGCGCGGAGTTGCAGCTGTTGGCCGTTACCAATATACTTCCCGACCAACATCGGTCATTATTAATGAATCCGATCCGGGGCTTTTTGATCCGGTAAAGAAAACGGTTTACCAGCAAAACTTCTTTATTCCGGGTACCCCACAAAGTGCTTATTCTGCAGGGATACGCTATGAAGGCAAAGGGTACTGGTCAGTCAATCTGAATGCAAATTATTTTGATGATATCTATATCGACTTTAATCCGAATCGCCGTACTGAGGAGGCCGTGGCTTCACTGAGTCCGGAAAGTCCGCAGTTTGCCTCTATTATTGATCAGGAAAGGGGAGATGCCGGCTTTACCGCCGATTTCTTCGGAACCAAGTCCTTTCGATTTAATGATATTGGGTTGTACCTGACTGTTGGTGTCAATAACATCTTCAACAATCAAACAATCAAAACAGGAGGCTACGAGCAGCTACGTTTTGATTTTGCAAACCAGGATCCAACAACTTATCCGGCACGCTATTATTATTACTACGGAAGGAACTACTTCATTAGCCTTTCTTTCCGCCTCTAAACTTCAAAAAACGTCCTATTCATGAAATATTTTTCTCTATTCTGCCTGGTTTTACTTTTTGGCCTGCAGGCCTGTGTAAAAACCGAATTTGATGCACCTCCGGTAAGTGAGAGCTGTACCAAATCAGCTACAATCAGTATTGCCGATTTAAAAGCTTCGCACAGCTTGGGTCAGGAAGAACTCATTGCTGCAGGAACTGTTATCACCGGGGTAGTTGCCGCAGATGATGCTTCTGGCAACTTCTACCGGAATATTATCCTGCAAGACGAAACGGCTGGTATCGAGATTCGCTTTAATGTTACAGACTTGTACAATGAATTTCCTGTTGGCCGTAGATTAACCATTACCTGTGATAGCTTGATATTATCCGATTATAATGGTGTTACCCAGGTTGGTGAAATTCAGGAAGCAATGATTAGCACCCGTATTTGTAAAGGCGAGCAAGGACTTGTTGTGGAGCCAATTACGGTAACCATGGATCAATTGGATGCTTCTTATATCAGCCGCCTGATAAAACTGGAAGGCGTAGAATTTGCAGGTGGATCAGCTGGGGTAAACTATGCTGATGCTGTTAATTTATACTCCGTTAACCATGTTCTGGAAGAATGTGGTACCGAAAATGAGATGCTGGTGCGTTCAAGTGGTTTTGCCACTTTTGCTTCCGCGAAAACACCTGTAGGTAGTGGCTCTATTGTTGCTATTTATAGTGTTTTTGGGAGCGACCAACAATTGTATATCCGCGACCTGAATGACGTGGATATGGAAATGGATCGTTGTGATGGCACCGGCGGAACCGGGTTGACTTCTCTAAACGAGGACTTCCAATCTGGTGCAGATAATGAAGATATAGCCCTGGAAGGTTGGTCAAATATCGCTGTTAAAGGTACCCGTTTATGGCGTGGTAAAGAATTCTCCGGAAATATCTACGCACAGGCAACCGCCTATAATGATACCAGCCCGGAAATGGAAACCTGGTTGATTACCCCTGCGCTGGATCTGAGTGTTGAAAAAACACTGAATTTTCAAAGTGCACTAGCTTTCTGGACCCATGATGGTCTAAGTGTCTGGATATCAACAGATTTTACCGGGTTTAATTTTGCCAGCGCAACCTGGACAGAGTTGAATTGTACCGTGGCTGGTCAGTCTGATGCCAACTATGACTATGTTGACTCCGGTCTTATCGACCTTTCTGCTTATTCCGGAACAGCCTACATTGGATTTAAACATATCGGTAATCCAACAGATGGCACTACTTCCTATATCATTGATGATGTAGTTGTTGAGGATAAATAATAGACTTTGTTAAGATGCTGCGCATTCAATTTGGATGCGCAGCATCTTCTTAGCGGTCGCTGCACTCCTGTTTAAATCGCCTAAAACGTTTATACCGGGAACCTATTGACCCTGGACCGGGCCTGAATAATTCTTAAGTCTTAAGTCTTAATTTTTAATTTTTATTGAGACCACAGGACCACTAACTGTCGAATTTTGAATGCTGAATTTTGAATTCGATACTAACGGACTAACTGTCGAATTCTTAAGTCTTAAGTCTTAATTTTTATTGATACCACAGGATCACTGGATCACAGGATCACAGGATCACCGGATCACAGAACCACAGGATCACCGGATCACTGGACCACTAACTGTCGAATTCTTAAGTCTTAATTCTTAATTTTTATTGGGATCACGGAACCACTGGATCACAGGATCACCGGATCACTGGACCACAGGATCACCGAGATCCCCATTCCGCCTCCAGTGCTTTAGCCTCCTGGTAATAAACATATTGCGGGTCTGCGTTCCGCCAAAGATCCAGTGTCTTTTCTAAGGATTCTTTTGCCTTATCTATTTCGTTTTCGGCATAATAGGCCTTCGCCAGCGATAAATGGAAAATCGGATTCTGAGGTTTGGTTAGCAGTGCTTTAGAATACATATCAATAGCTTCCTGGAATCGGCCGGCGCGCAGGTAAATTTCACCCACAATTGAGACCCGGATCCATTCGTCCTCCAAATTCAAACCTTCCAAATAGGATTCAAAAAATTCAAGAGATTTCTCGTAATTCCCATTGATATCTTCCTGATAACCCCGAAGCATACTGATGCCATTCTGACCGATAATGGGCAGGTAATGTGCTTCGCAACTGCGCATCGCTGCATTTACTGCAGCAGAATCCCGGGTAGCAATCGAAAAATTTAGATCGCTCATACATTTGAAAGTACCCCCCTGGTCGGGTACCGTATTAAAGAATTTTTCCTGAATAGCCAGGTATCGGTCTTTAAACCCACCATCCAGGTACGTCATAATAAAGTTAAAGCTTAATTTTTCAGTACCTAGTTCTACAGGCGATTTGATAGGGGCCAGTATCTTCCACCTTTCTTCAATAGCATCTATGGCTTTTGTGCATTCACCTGTTGATGCATAAAAAGTATATTGCCAAAGGTATATTTCCGCAGAATCGCTGGCAGAAGTTGCTTTCTGGAATGCCTCTGAATAATATTGCTCTACCTTTTCATAATTGGCACGGAATGCTTCCAACTCTGCTAATCGGCCAATTATCTGATAATCATTCGGTTTAAGCAACGCTAACTTTTGAAAGTGTGCCTCGGCTTTTTCTACCTCCCCCTTTCTTAAATAGATCGTACCCAAATAGGATGTTTCAGAGGCCCGTTCGGGATATCGGGAAGCAAATGTTTCATAATAGGAGATGGCCTCCTCCAAATTCCCCTGTAAAGAGGATATACTGGCCAGGCTTACTAATATTTCTGCTCCATGCCCTTTTTCGAGTGCTATTAATCCGATTTTTTTTGCCTCTTCAAATTTGCTCTGCTCAACGTACGTATTCATTGCCGCAGAGTATGGAAAATAATTGCTTGGGTAGAGCTGGATCCACATTTCCAGTAACGCCAGTGCTTTGTCATTTTGTTTGTTTATTCGATAGTACCTGTAGCGGATCTCAAATTGGACACGTTCCGGGAGGCTTTCAATACCATCCATACCCTTATTAATCGCAGTTTTGGCATCAGCTTCGAGGTTGTTGCGCAGATAGGCTTGCGACAGATACAGATATACCAGTGTGAAATCCGGATCAAGCTTTACGGCCTTTTTGAGCGATTTTAGCCCCTCTTCCAGTTGATTACCCAGGAAAACCTGCTCGTAACCGATGGAAAAAGCCTCTAAGGCTTCATAATTAGCACTAAAAATACTGGCGACAGGTAAATCAATTTCAAGACCTGTTTGACCATTTGTTTCGGTGAGCGATAAATGTTCTAACAAGGCACTCGTCGTCTTATCTACAAGTGTCATTAAATCGTTTGAACGTTGACTGCTGCTCGTAACCAGCTTGCCATCCTTGCAGGTGTATAGCGAAATATCTAATACGTATTCATTACCTTCTTTTCGCAAAGTGCCTGTGGTAAACTGATCAGAAAAGGAGTCCTCCGCAATTTTCCGCTTAAGCGAAAATGGAATATCCTCCTCAAAGTCCACATTGCGAATTTCATACAAGGTTTTTAAATAAGAAGGAGTCGGTGCGTAAATGTAATTGTCTTGTTGTAAATCGTAATTGAGCAATTGCGTGACCCCGTGACGCAACCAATTTTCGTCCCCAAGCGAAGCATCCAGTTCTATCGGGAAAATGCTGATGCGACTCATAAACTCACTCTTGGGGACAAAGCGTTCGATGGTTTCCCCCCGTTCGTCCTGCAGAATCACTTTTTCGGAGGTCGCTTGCAATTTGTTGCCCGAAAAGAGGAAAAAGAGCAAAGCGCCCGCAAATACGATATTCGTGGGAATGAATATCCGTTCCACCTTACTCCATTTATCTTTCCCCGGCCGACCATGGTAATAGGTAAACAGGATGACACTCGGGAGCAATGAAAGTAATAATACAATAAGTAGATCAACCAGGGAGGAGGACAAGGCATAGCGCTTAACCAGCCAGTCCATAAATTGAATCAATCCCCAACTACCAATTAAGTATGAAATGACAAACCGGAAAAATCGTCTGTCCTGAAGATCTTCCAGCCAATTTAGCTGCTTATCATCACTCATATTAATTGCTTCTTTTATGGTTAATTGTTACTGGCAAAACTAGCAGATTTTTCAATAACTTCCTTTGCCGGGAAATCAGGATATTTGTGAAGCCTGGGAAAGACAAATATTTGGATGAAGCATTTCCAATTTAAAGAATTCCGATTGCGACAAGATAGGGCTGCCATGAAGGTGGGTACTGATTCCACGATTCTTGGAGCCTGGGTACAAACTGAAAATGTAGGTAAGGGGCTGGATATCGGTACCGGCACCGGAATCTTAAGTTTAATGCTGGCCCAACGCTATACAAACCTCCAAATCGACGCTATCGAACCGGATCCAGGCAGTTTCGCTGATGCCCTGGAAAATTTTGGCAAATCCCCTTGGTTTGATCGCTTGGAGCTGCATCAACAGACCCTCCAGAATTTTACCAGTGCAGATCGGAAGGCTGGCTATGACTTGATAATTTCCAATCCGCCTTATTTTGAGCCAAGTCCGTTTAATTCGATAAACCCGGTAAGCAACGCGCGACAAACCAATCAGCTGACCCACCCCTTGCTAATCCAACATGCTGCCAGCTTGTTAAGTGAGCAGGGCAAATTAAATGTAATACTCCCTGTTGCAGAAGCTATCCATTTTAGGGCTTTCGCCGAAAGGCAGGGTTTGTATTGTAGTAAATTATGCCAGGTAAAAACACACGAAAACAAGGAAGTGCGCAGACATCTGATGGAATTTCAAAAGGGAGAACAACCCTGCCAGGTCTCAGAGTTGACGATCCTGAGAAGCAACACCCCAAATGATTATACGGAGGAGTATCGGAATCTGGTCAAACCATTCTACCTATTCCTCTAACTAATTTTTAAGTCTTAATTTTTAATTTTGAATGAAGTCCACTAACCACAGGACCACCCCCGATAGTTATCGGGGCACAGGACCACTGCCCCCACCGGGGCCCCAATACAAAACCCGGCCTGAAATTTTTCCGGGCCGGGTTTATTTTTTAAACTTGGTTAAAGCATTAAGAAACCTTTCTTTCTTCTAAAATCATTCGGGCAGTATCGAGAATAGTTGTATCCTCTAAATGGACAATACCACCATCCGGACCCGATTGCACATGTTTGCCGGTAAACTCGCCTTCTTCAAATTTGTTGGCACCAAAATAATTACGAACAGTCTGTTCTGAAATGTTTAACTGCTGGGCAATGCGGCTCACACTGCCGGTTGGTAATTTGTGTTTGATGTCCCGTAATTCATTGAAGCTAATATTCATATCGTTTAGATTTTGGAGCTTGCTCAAGGAGGTTCTTCGACCTTTTGCGCGTGCTGTCTTGACCAAACTCTGGATGAACGAAAAGTACTTGAAAGTTAAATAATTTCAAATAATAAAAAAAGCATTCACACTAAATAATGAATATTGTTGGGCAATTCATAGGATCGAATGAATTTTTACAAAACCATGAAAATTAGTTCTGTCTTTTTGACCTGTTTGCATAGTATCCTAACCGGAATAAATCAAACAACAACAGATTGGGATTGCCTGATTGGAAGTGCTTCTCCAGGCGTCGGCCAAATATTCGATAAAATAATGCGGGAACCCAAATCAACCGCCAGCGCCTGAGTTTATCATAGGTTTTACTGAGCCTTGTAGAAACTTCAGGGTAATTCGTTCGGAGTGTATGCAAATTATCCAGGGCTTCTTTTGTCTTTTTTATGTAGCTGGTCGTATCCTCTAATCCTATATGCTCCAACGGATTATCGAGATGCCTGATACTGAATCCCGCTACCCGTAGCCGAAAACCGAAAAGGGTGTCCTCATGCCCGTATCCCTTCAGCTCATCCGGAAAACAGACTTTCTTAAATACATCCTTGTGGCAAAAAAAATGGTGCGTGCTGAAGCCCTCAAACGGAGCAGCCTGCCGCACGCTGGCTGCACGCTGTTCCCGGTTTCTGCCATAATACCATCGAAAATATAACTGCTTGTCCTTCGGTGGCTCTGATGCGTATGATGTCCCTCCGTTCAACAAAACCTCCTCTGAGCGATTATTCCAGTAAGTATTCAGGTAAGTTGGTGATACAAGCGCCGAATCTGCATCCATGAATAATAACCAGGGATAGGCTGCATCTGCCGCTAACTTGTTTCTAATCCGGGATCGGCCCAGATTTTTTTCTAAAAACACAATCCGTAACCGACTATCAGACTCTGAAAGTTTACGTTCTTCCGAATACTCAAATCCGGAGGCATCGTCATACAAAAGTATCTCAATAGGTATCCCCAATTGATTTCCCTGCTCTAAAAGCCCGGCTAATAGTGGGTAAACCCGAAATCGGTAAACCGGTATCAATATGGAAAGCATTGGGTACCTTTGAGTTTAAGAAAAAAAACGACTTTCAAATAGAACTGAAAGATTCGAAAGTTGTTATATATTGGATAAAACGATTCACCATGCAAAGCACCAGCAATCTGGATTTAATTCTTAACGATGCCAAACTGGATCCCAAACTCCGGGAGATAGCCGAAAAATCAATCGCAGGAACCCGGCTGAATTCAGCCGAAGGCGTTTATTTGTATGAGCATGCTCCGCTGGCTTATTTGGGAGCGCTGGCAAATCGTGTACGCGAACAAAAACATGGTGATAATACGTACTTCAATCGCAATTTCCATATCGAACCTACAAATATTTGTTTATATACCTGTACGTTTTGCTCTTATTCCCGCCTGATCAAAAAGCGGGAAGAAGGCTGGGAATACAGCCTGGAAGACATCATGGATATCGTACGTAAATACGATGAGCAACCCGTTACAGAAGTCCATATAGTAGGAGGGGTGCTTCCCCAATATGATCTGGCCTTTTATACCGAATTGTACAAACAAATAAAAGCCCATCGTCCGGACCTGCATATTAAGGCCTTAACCCCGGTAGAATACCACTATATCTTCAAAAAAGCCAAGGTGAGCTACGCCGAAGGCATGAAGCTGATGCTGGAAGCCGGATTGGATAGTATGCCAGGAGGAGGCGCCGAGATTTTCCATCCGGAGATCCGCAATGAAATTGCGGGCGGTAAATGCTCCGGTGATGAATGGCTGTCCATCCACGAAGAATGGCATAAACTGGGTAAACGGTCAAACGCTACTATGCTGTATGGTCATATCGAGTCCTTTTTTCACCGGATCGACCATTTGGATCAGCTGCGCGCCTTACAGGATAAAACGGGTGGCTTTCAGACTTTCATCCCCCTAAAGTTTCGGAATAAGGATAACCAAATGTCGCACCTGGAAGAAAAAACCGTGATTGATGACTTGAAGAACTACGCGATCAGCCGGATCTACCTGGATAATTTTGATCATATCAAAGCCTATTGGCCAATGATCGGACGGGACACCGCACAACTCTCCCTGGCCTTTGGGGTGGATGATATTGACGGTACAATCGATGATACCACTAAGATTTATTCGATGGCCGGCTCAGAGGAGCAAAACCCGGCTTTGAGTACCAAAGACCTGGTCAATCTGATTCGCCGCGTTGGCCGTAAGCCAATCGAACGAGATACGCTGTATAATGTAGTTACCGACTATACGGATCATGAATTTGAGGATGATAAACACTTCAAAGGGTATGTTTCGCTGCCGGTTGTAAATTAAAACGGATTAATAAAGTAAGAGCCCACCATGTCTAAAATTAGAATTACGGCTGTTAGTTATCTCAATACAAAGCCACTCTTGTATGGCTTGCTGCGCAGTGACCTGAAGTCAGAAATAGACTTACAACTCGATATGCCAAGCCTCTGTGCTTCTAAATTGGCATCCGGGGAGGCAGATGTCGGACTGGTACCTGTAGCCATTCTGCCTAAACTCCCAAATCCTACATTGATTTCTGATTATTGTATCGGTGCAGTAGGGGCTGTGCGTACTGTTTCTGTGCTTGGTGATGTACCACTTGAAGAAATGACACATATATACCTTGATTATCAGTCTCGTACATCGGTTGAGCTCTTGCAGGTTTTGTTGAAAAAACACTGGCATCTTAGTCCGATCTTGTTGCCGGCTTCTCCCGGATTCGAGCAACTGATAGGAGGCAAGGTAGGTGGCCTGGTAATTGGCGATCGCGTAATAGAACTGGAAACCCGCTTTGCATATAACTATGATCTGGGACAAGCCTGGTGGGATTTTGCCAATCTTCCGTTTGTGTTTGCAGCCTGGGTAAGTACAAAACCACTCCCGCCAGACTGGGTAAGCCGATTTAATGCAGCCTTACGGGACGGCCTGGATGAAATCCCCAACCTGTTGATGTTATTGCCTACTCCCCATCCGGGTTTTGATTTGGAGACTTATTTTACGCAAAACATTAGTTACGACCTGGATGTTTCTAAGAGAAAGGGATTGGGCGTTTTTTTAAACCACCTTTCTCCGAATTTGCAGACAAGTCTGGCACAAAGCCTGGCTTACGAAGAAACACAATAAATTAAATTTCATAAGAATGTTGCAACATGCTACGCTGGGAGGAGGGTGTTTTTGGTGTACAGAAGCTGTTTTTCAACAGTTGAAAGGGGTAGTTTCTGTTCAATCCGGTTACTCCGGAGGTCGTCCGGAAACCGCAAATTATTCGATGGTTTGCAGCGGCACCACCAGACATGCAGAGGTTATTCAGGTAACATTTGATCCGGAAGTAATTTCCTTTGATGAATTGCTGGAGGTGTTCTGGGCTACGCATGACCCAACAACGCTAAACAGACAGGGCAATGACAGCGGACCTCAATACCGGTCTGTCATATTTTACCATTCAGAGGAACAAAAAGCCCAGGCCGAAAAATCTAAGTCACAACTTGCTCCTGCACTTTGGGAAAACCCAATTGTTACGGAAATCAGCCCGTTCGAGGCGTTTTATCCTGCAGAATCTGAGCACGATAATTACTACAACAAAGTAGGTGGTCGCAATCCCTATTGCTCATTTATCATTACCCCGAAACTCTCCAAGTTCAGAAAACGATTTGCATCCAAATTGAAGGATTCTTGATGATTGAAATTTAATTATAAGCGCTTTTCCAAATCTCTTTAGTATCTTTTAGCTCCACAAATGCGAGATACCTTACATGAAAGCCCTGGTCCTCAAATCCCCGGAAAGTGAATTGAGTTATGAAGATTTCGAATTGCCTAAGCCGGGCAATGGAGAGGTTCGTATTCAGGTTAAAGCTGCTGCACTCAATCATCGGGATGTCTGGATTACAAAAGGGCAATATTCCAAAATTCAATACCCGACCATTTTAGGTTCTGATGTCGCCGGGCTGCTCGACGATCGGGAAGTTATCCTGAATCCGGGAATTGGCTGGGGTACGGAGACCAGTTTCCCACATAAAGACTTTCATATCCTGGGCATGCCAAGCTATGGCGGCTTTGCAGAAGAAGTCATTATCCATTCCGATCAGGTATTTGACAAACCCCAACATCTGTCTTTTGAACAGGCTGCTGCACTGCCCCTGGCAGGAGTTACAGCATATCGGGCCATGTTTACAAAAGGCAAGATTCAGGCAGAAGACAAGGTCTTAATTACAGGGATAGGCGGCGGCGTAGCGTTGATGGCTTTTCAGTTTGCTCTAGCCATGGGTGCCACCGTTTTTGTAACCTCCGGTTCACCCGAAAAACTGGCACAAGCTACAGAAATGGGCGCTGCCGGTGCCGTAAACTACCGGGATCCGGACTGGTCCAAACAGCTCAAAGAAATGGCCGGTGGCTTCAATCTGATCATTGACAGCGCCGGTGGATCCGGTTTCTCTCAATTACTTTATCTCACCCGACCAGGTGCCAAAGTGGTGACATATGGTGGTTCCAAAGGTGTCGTGCCGGATATCAGTCCGCAGTTGATTTTCTGGCGCCAGCTTTCCATTCTCGGTACCAGTATGGGATCTCCCAGAGAATTTGCGAATATGCTCAGCTTTGTCCGGGAACGAAAAATTGTGCCCATCGTTGATAGCACTTTCGACTTAGCAGATGGCCAACGCGCTTTCGCCCGAATGGAAGAAGGCCTGCAGTTTGGTAAGCTTGTGCTAGCTGGAGTTGATTAGTGATCCTGTGCCCCGATAGCTATCGGGGGTGATCCAGTGGTCCTGTGGGTTAGTGGGCCTTCTTTCAAAATTTAGGTCTAGGGCCTTTGGCCTGGTCTAGCTTGCCTACGGCTTTGCGGTCTAGGGGCTTCGCCCGGTCTAGGGTAAGTTTACGGTTTAAACGTTGTAAACGATTCAAACGCGTTAAACAGGAGCGAAGCGAACGCTAAATTAAGACTTAAGAATTCGACAGTTATTGGGTTAGTGATCTCATTCAAAATTCAAAATTCAGCATTCAAAATTCGACAGTTATTGGGTTAGTGATCTCATTCAAAATTCAAAATTCAGCATTCAAAATTCGGTAGCCCGTGTTACGGTTCAAACGGATAAACCCCCTTCTCCAAAAAACAGGATAATAAAAATTTGCAGCTTATCCCTTAATCAAGGTGTTTTGGGGATTTAAATGTAAATTCACAAAAGCGCAACGGTACTTCTTCGCATAAAGCCAATATACTTCTTATCCCATGGCAACAAGCTAGCGACAATTCAAACCTTTTTCACTTACCATTCAACCTAAGGATTATGAAAAAAAGTGTACTCTTATTTGTAATGTTATGTTCATGGGCCTTTGCTTCCGCTCAGCATACTGTAAAAGGTGTTGTGACAGATGAGGCCAATGAACCCCTAATCGGTGTCAATGTTTTCGAAAAGGCAACGAGCACGGGCACTGTTACGGGATTAGATGGCTCCTATACCATCAATGTCAGTTCAGGTAATGCCACATTAGTCTTTGGCTATGTGGGGTATTCTTCTCAGGAAGTGGAGTTAGCAGGCCGCACCCAATTGAATATCAGTTTGGCCGAAGGAGTTGCCTTAGGCGAAATATTAGTGGTTGGATCCAGAAGTTATAACAGATCAGCCACCGATTCCCCTGTCGCAATCGACATTATTGATGTGTCTGAAATTGCTTCCCTTACGGGGAAAGCGGAACTGAATCAAATCCTGCAATATTCAGCACCTTCTTTTAATGCCACCAAACAATCCGGTTCGGATGGAGCGGATCACATTGATCCGGCTTCCTTGCGCGGCCTGGGTCCGGATCAGACGCTGGTTCTTATTAATGGTAAAAGACGACACCAGTCATCACTGGTAAATGTATTTGGTACACGCGGACGGGGAAATACAGGTACTGACCTGAATGCCATCCCCGCTTCTGCAATCAAACGGATCGAAATACTTCGGGATGGTGCCTCTGCCCAGTATGGTTCGGATGCGATTGCCGGAGTCATAAACATCGTTCTAAATGACCAAACCGATGGTGTTACCGGTGGACTGACCTATGGAGCTTACAGCACGGCCGTTGGAGCAGGTTATGAGGAAGAATACGGAGATGCACTTTATAATATTGAAGGAACACAGCGTATTGATGGCGAAGACCGCAGTTTTGATGGGAACACCTTAAAACTCGATTTGAATTACGGTGTTGCCATCGGCGAGAAAGGTGGATTTGTCAATTTTACTACCGAATACCTTACAAAACAACGTACGCTTCGCCCCGGTTTTGCCTGGAGACAAGGATATGGATCAGCAGCTGTCGATGGATTTAGCTTTATGATCAATTCCGCTGTTCCACTTGGTGAAAACACAGAACTTTATGCCTTTGGAGGAAGAAGTTTCCGGGACACTGATGCTTATGCTTTCTCTCGTGGAAGTTTTGCCGATGGTGATTACCGAACTGTTCCGAGTTTATATCCAAATGGCTTTACCCCACGTATTACTTCAAATATTACAGATGTATCGGCTTCCGCCGGAATTCGACATAAGATGGAAAATGGTTGGGTTATAGACTTCAACAACACGTATGGCCGTAATTATTTCCATTACTACACAAAAGGCTCCAACAATGCTTCCCTGGGTGCTGCTTCTCCAACAGATTTTGATGCTGGCGGACATAGCTTAAGTCAAAATACTACCGGGTTAGACCTCAGTAAATATTGCGAGGATGTAGCGTCCGGATTAAATATTGCTTTTGGATTGGAGTACCGTACGGAGAACTTTACGATTTTCTCCGGCCAGGAATCTTCCTATGCTATTTATGATACGCTAGGGGTTGTACTAACTAATCCAGCCGTACAAGTTCCTGCTATGGATCCGGATGGCGAGCCGCTGCCAGGTGGTTCTCAGGGTTTCCCTGGGTATAGCCCCGCCAATGTTGTCGATCGCGGTCGTACGAATTTAGGTGTTTACCTGGATGCAGAATTGAATGTTACGGATAATTGGCTGGTCGGCGGCGCTGTCCGCTATGAAACCTACAGTGACTTTGGTGAAACGTTTAATTATAAACTGGCCAGTCGCTATAAAATCGGAGATAATTTTACTGTTCGTGGTTCTTTCTCTTCCGGATTTAGAGCGCCTTCTCTTGCACAAATCCATTACAACCTGGTTTTCAATAACATCGTAGCAGGCAGATCTGTACGTACCTTGTTGATTCCAAACACCAGTCCAATCAATAAATTATACGGATTCGGACCGCTAAAAGAAGAGACTGCAATAAATGGAAGTCTGGGCTTTACCTTAAAAGCAGGCAATTTTACAGCGACCATTGATGCGTATTCCATCTCCGTTGCAGATCGGATTATTCTCACCGATAATTTTGATGCTTCCGCACTGGGTATTGGAGTAGATGCTGCGCAGTTTTTTGCAAATGGGGTCGATACTAAAACCCAGGGATTGGATGTGGTTTTGACCTACAAAGCATACCTGGGTACCGGAAATAGTAATATCAATGTAGGCCTGGCTGGAAATCTGAATTCACTGGAAATTGAGAAAATCCACAATGGAGACAACAATGTATTCACCTTCTTTGGGCCATTCTCCCAGGCTTATCTGGAAGCAGCTGCACCAAAGTATAAGGTCGGCTTAAATCTGGGGTATTCCAGTCAGCGATTTAATTTCCTGGCTACGCTCACACAGTTTAGCGAAGTGATTTTGCAAGATTTCCAATGGGTTGACACACCGCCTGTTACTCAGGCAGAAGCAGATGCATTACTATTGGTTGCTACCGATACCTATGAGGCTGCAATGACACTGGACCTGAGTTTGAGTCTGTTAATCACTAACAGTATCCGACTAACTATTGGTGCAAATAACCTGCTTAACACCTATCCAACGCCGCAATTTGATGGCTGGACAGACCAAGGCGGATTCAATGATTCTGTGCAAATGGGCTCCGATGGTGCTTACTACTTTGGTAGAATTGGATTCCAGTTCTAAACAAAAGCTGGATTGAAATAAATTATCCCGAATTTTGGATCACTCCAAAATTCGGGATTTTCTTTATCCGCTGCAAAAGCAAATTTGCAAATCGGCTTATGGAAGTACCACCAACTTTTCTATGAAGTACAGCCACTTGTTGTCTGTAAATTCCATGATAAACATGCCCGACAATCCGGGAGCTAATTGGATCTGATTGATCCCTTTCTGCAACCAATATTCCTGTACGCTTCTACCCCGAAGATCATACAAGCTAAAATGGATGATTTGGTCGGGGATATCGGATTCAATAAGCAATATGTCGGAAACCGGATTTCCAAGAATCCGAATGTCGGATGCATCGTAATAGGCCTGATTCTGAATATACAGTGTCTCACAATCCATTTCAGTTGGATTAATTTCCACGGGCAGACCTCCACTCATATCTTTTCCTGAAAAAGCGGGATAGTTGGCAGGGTATTTAGTTGCCCGAAATAATTCGTTATAGCGCGCCGTAGCTCCCTGAGCCATCGGACCGCTATATTTATTTACCGGGTTTACATATTCCCAAACTATCTGTTGGTCTGCATCAATTTCAAACATCCTGCCGCTATTACCCTCGCAGATAAAATAGTTTGAGCCTATTGGGTGTGCGCCAGACATGATCTCTGAATAAAATCCCGGGGCCTGGTATATTTCTTCCGGTATAGGTGGGCCGAATGCCTGACCAGGATTCAATTCATAAGTTCCATCCGGTTTTGGTTCCGGATTCCACATGCTGATGCTTGATGCTGTTGGCTCCCGGTTGTTATTGAAAACCATCAGATTCCCTTCGGCTGTCCACCGAACATCATGTTGTTGAAAAAGTACCTGCTCTGCTGCACTTCCTCTCTGATAGACTTGCGGATTTCCATAGCGATATAACAGATCACCCTGAGATGTAGCGGCTTCTGCACTTGTTGTATTATGATCGATCAACCAGACCTCATTGTAGTTTCTGCTGCTCACGGCAATTTGGTCCAGTTCAGCATGATAACTGACTGCATTAAGATGGGCTAAGGCAAATGGTTCGCCTGTAGGCGGACCGGGAAAGTTTATGTCAATTTTCATTGGATTTGCTCCGATATTACCATAATTGGGCAGCCCGGCATCCTGATCCTGAACCAGATGGTCCCATAATCTCCATTCCCAAATAATGTTCATCTCATTTTCGCCTGGCATTTCTATTTCCAGAATGCGTTCTGAATAAAGGGATCCCCCGAATTTCCATCCGGCGTTTTGTGCTTCTGTTTCACTGCGCTTTTCCCAAACAAGAACGAGTATATGGCCGTTTGGCAGTGGGGCGATATCATGATGGGCATGATAATCCTCATTCGCAAAGGAGCCTGTCCAGAGCAGCTCGCCTTCCCAGCTAAATCGTTCTATCCTTCCACCGATCCCTCCACCGGAAAAACTACCGCTTTCTTTGGCAGTACGTAGAAGTGTTCCATCCTCTAGCAGGTACATACTCAGGCCAGGGTCATAATCACTTTCCCAGCTGTTTACAATGGCTCCACATGCATCGATTAGGTAGGTTTGTTTTGCATTTCCAAAAAGTACATACCCTTCAGTTGCCAACGAATCGTTGATAAACAACCCAATGGTTTGCTGAGCTGATACGGGCACAATAGATCCAGATAATAAAGCAAATACATACCATGCCATCAATGGACGGAAATGATGGATTCGAAAGCATTTTAACGGATGAAACATACTAAGGCACTATAAATTCAACCAGTAATTGACCTTTAATACTAAGGCCCTGTTTTTGGGTCCGAAAATACCTTCCACAGTATAATTTTCGGTGTAAACCAGATATATGTCAGACATTGGGGCATATCTCCACTGGAAGCGACTATTAATATTCAGGTTATTCGCCTGGGTATTGTACTGTAAAAAGGTGGTCCAGAAGATATTATTGGAAAAATTAATCTCAATTCTGGGCCCAACCAGGAATAGTTTTGCTGAGCCATAGTTGGCCGGAAATTCTACCTGGTTCAGGTTAAAATCCAATCCGAAATTCCCCCAGGGTTGTGTGCGAAGTAAGAATCCGAGGCTATATCTTGCTGCCCATCCATTAAAGAAGCCGCCGTATTCTAACTCTGCATTATACGAAAAAACCTTTCGTTGATCCCCGAAGTAACCCAAACTAAAATTATTGTACAGGTATTTATCGGCAGGAAGAGGTGTAGCATCGGTAAAACTGATCGGGAAGGGGAGCGCTACTTCAAAATTCCGCAGGACCAATTGCAGGGAAGATGTATTCTGAAAATTGAGGCTATACGCAAAACGGGTACTTCGCTCGTTGAACGAAAGATCGTCGTTTAGTGCGAGGAAGGTTTCCAGATGAAAGTTGTGAAAGTTAATTCGGTCGCCAAGAGCAGGGTAGAGGTTGTAGTTTAATTCCGCATAGACCTGACTATAACCCAGCCTGATTACGGTATCCCTGACAGAGTCGTAGTTATCCAACCGTTCAACAAATCCAAAATCTGTGAGGTAGTTTTCGCCTACAATGGCAAAATCTGCAAAGCCATTCCAGTTTTCATTGGCAAAAAAAGCCCCCCAATTATAGAAATGGTTTTTTGAATAATCTTCAGGTGTAAATCCATAGTTTGCAGAGCCCCAGGCCCCTTTACTTCCAGCCGCATCACTAAACAGAAACTCTAAACCGGTATTCCTTCCAAAGTCTTGTTGTTCGAATGCACCCCCATGAAACCCTTGTCGGTTATGGAAGTAACCTTTTACAACAGATCGCTGAAAAAGCTGGCGCTGCACAGACAAGACACTATAATTTTGACTGGCATCGTCTTGCTGATTGTCGCCGGTTTGAATGCTCATTAATCCAATTCGGGTTTTAGGATCCAAATTGCCTGTTAAGCGCAGGCCTAACCAGATAGGAATCGGCTTACCGTTTTCGTCCAGTCCGATTTTCCTGGAGAAAAATGGTCGAACAGGAGGAATACCGTATGCCGCAAAAATATCCGCATTTTCCAGGAAGAAGAAACGGCGTTCCGGGAAAAAGATACTAAAGCGGGAGAGGTTTGTTACCTGCTGGTCAACTTCCACTTGGGAAAAATCCGGGTTTACGGTAACATCCAGATTCAAAGAGGATCCAAGTCCGAGCTTAAAATCAAGTCCGGCATTTAGCGGGTAATTGATATCGCTTCCCGAACCATAATCTTCGTTCACACCGGCTGTAACATAAGGAATAAGTGCCATGTTGGCGCCAGGTTTGGGCGGACTCTTCTCCCACTGCATATTGCCATAATAACCCAGGTCAAAAAAGGGGAATTGCTGGGGTACTTTGGCCCATAAACTGTTTTCATTGGTGCCAGGGTCTCCCCGAAAGAAGTTAACGCCCCAATTTAACTGGCCTTCTTCATAGCGGAGCGATTTAAAGGGAATAGCTATTTCGACTACCCAGCCCTCGCTTGTTTTACTGACTGCCGAGTACCATTTTGCATCCCAGTTATCATCCGCATCATCATTACTAAACAACGCATCAGACTGGCTTCCCATAACGGTTACCCCAAAACCAAATCCATTGGTTTTTTGATTTAGCGGGTCAATAAATATGGCAAATACATCGCTGCCATCAAAGGACAGATCCCGTTTGAGGGTTGACACAATATAGTCTGGATCATCATAACAGATGGCGGCAACATAGAGCTGTTGGTCATCATGTGTGATCCATACTTTGGTTTGATTGGTTGCCTGTTTCTTGTCTGTCGGGAAGTTTGTCCAGAAGTTATTGACTTGAGGAGGTTTTTGCCATACGGCTTCCTCAAGCAAGCCGTCGATCTGTATTGTTTCTGTGCAGGACTGTAGCGTAAATTCAAAACTCACACCATCCTGGTCGGATTGGGCCTGCATGAGTGATTGGCTCCTTAAAATAAGGAGGAGAATAATCAGGTGCCGCATTCTGGTCATATAACAGTAGGATGGGTTATAGACCTTAAAAATAGGGACTTTTAGGGGAGCTTACTATTTAAAACAAAAAGAAAAGGCGGAGTCAATGACTCCGCCTTTATTATTTTACCAGCCGCCGCGATCGCGTCCGCCGCCGCCGCCGCCACGGTTGTAACCGCCGCCGCCGCCACCGCCGCGCTCTTCGCGTGGACGTGCTTTTTTCACCACGATTGTGCGGTCATCAAAGTCTGTTTCATTCAGAGCATTGATAGCCTCATTCGCTTCATCGTCATTTGGCATTTCAACAAAGCCAAAACCTTTAGATCGGCCGGTGTCCCGGTCCATTACAACTTTAGCAGAGTCAACACTACCAAATCTTTCAAATAATTCCTGAAGATCAGCATCTTCAGTTTTGAAATTCAATTTTGCTACGAAAATATTCATTATAAAAAGCTAAATAAAAAAAATACAATAGTTGCTAAGCCTTTTCAAGAATAAAAGGTCTGAACAACTGATGCAAAGGTAGTCCTAATTATTGGTAATCAGCGATAAATAATTTTTTGGCCAAAATTAGGGAAAAAGAAAAGGCGAAGTCGGATGACTTCGCCTTGATATTTTACCAGCCGCCACGGTCACGACCGCCGCCACCACCGTAGCCGCCACCGCCGCCACGGTTGAAGCCTCCGCCTCCACCGCCACGGTTGTAACCGCCACCGCCGCCGCCGCGCTCTTCGCGTGGACGTGCTTTTTTCACTACGATTGTACGCTCGTCGAAATCTGTTTCATTCAGAGCTTCGATTGCAGCATACGCTTCATCATCATTTGGCATTTCAACAAAGCCAAAACCTTTAGACCGGCCAGTATCCCGATCCATAATTACTTTGGCAGAGTCAACACTACCATACTGTTCGAATAACTGCTGAAGATCAGCATCTTCAGTTTTGAAATTCAATTTTGCTACGAAAATATTCATTATAAAAAGACTAAAATAAAAAAATCACTTAAGGTTGATTATTCACTTAACTTCGCTGACAAGCCTGATCAACCGGTACAAAGATAATTCATATTATTGATTGATGCTTAAAATTTATTCAAAAAAAGCATTAACTTAAGAGAATTATAACTTATTGATTCCCTTGGAGTTGGGGCTTTTGGCCCGGAGGCCTTGAATTATATGACTCCCTTTAAGAAAGCCTGATTTAGGCATCAGGAGGCTGAAGTACCCTGATTTTAACAGTTTGAAGCTGGTTTTTGCCCCAATTTGCCCAAAACCGATTTACCAACCCCGATATTTTGCCGGTGTGATGCCCTTTAATCTGAGATACATTATCAGTTGCCCTCTGTGATGTGTCAGGTGGTCATTCAACAAAAACAGAATGCGTTGCCGTCGCATAGGACCTGCAAAAAAATCAACTTCATCGTCCAGGGTACTTAAATCCAGTGTCTCCAGCGTTGTGTAGGCATAGTCTAATGCTCTTTTGAGGTAATCCAGACAAGCCTCCTTGCCCACGGGCGATTCCCGTTCAAAAGGAGTGCCTCCCAGGAACGCACTACAAAGCCAGGTCACATTGTCTGCCATATGAATGACCTGCTCCTGAAAGCTACGAACATCCTCTGTCGGTTTATAATCATATTCGCCGGAAGGCATGGCTTGGGCGATCTCTATTGAATAGGCACGCGTATTATCCCATTTTAGCAGCAAATCTTCCCGAAAGTTGCTACTCTGGGAGAAGCCTGTTGCGGATATAGCTAGTATAAACAGTATGGCTTGGAATCGGCTAATCATAATTTTATAATTTGTTTAAAAACCTATTGTCTTCCGGATTGTTATACCCGAAACGAAGTGGTTTGGGAAAGTTAGCGCGAAGCCAATGTGGTTGTCAATGAGGCGCAAAACGTAGGCGACGCCTTAGCGTCGGCGAGGCTTTGCAACAAAATGGACAGCCGCAGTGGCAAGTGAAAACGACTCAAATCATTTCGCTTCGGGTATAGGTCAAAAAAAATACGATGTTTAAATTTTTCAAAAAGGATCCAATCAAGTTGTTGGAAAAGGAATACGAAGAAATCCTGGTTAAAGCCAGAGATACTCAACGCTCGGGCGATATTAAGGAGTATGCACGACTGATGAGTAAATCGGAGGAGATTCTACAAAAAATAGAGGCCTTACGCTCCAACGTCTAGGAACCTGCAAATTTGAAAGAATTTGAAATCATTTCGATGATAGCCACAAATTGGTTATAGGTGTCTGGTAATGCGGTATAAGAAAAAACATAGGCTGTAGAACCATCTAAATAAAGTAATTGCTGCCATTTAAGATTGTACGCTCCCTGAGTTCCGGTATAGATAAACTCATGTGCCGGGTAACCTGCCCAGGTAGTATTGCGAGACTCCAATAGTTCGAAATCAGTAATGAAGTTTTTTAACTGAACTTTAGATAAGGCCACATATTCTTCCAGAGTGGATACCCCGGAACCGGCCAGCGGCTGCACGATCAAATTTACGTTTTCCTGGAATAGATCATTTTGACTGGTACGTGGAGATTTTGCTAAAAAGCGGGTTCCACTATAATTTTCCGCAATTTCCCAATTTGCAGGCAGTGCCAATCCAAAACCGTCTGATTCATCAACAAACGGCACAAAGCCGGGCGGCACATCAACTGCTTCCATTGCTGCATGGGGCGGCGTTTCTTCCATCGTCTCCGATTCTTGTCCGGCGTTATTCGAACAACTACCCAATGACAACACTACTGGAAAAAACAAGATTACTAAATACCTGGTATTCATGATGAGGTGGTTTTGCCGTGATAATTTACAAATATTCGGGAACAAATTTTAAGCACACAGGTGAAGGCAAATCAAAGGGCGCGCCAAGGGGCGTCAGGGTACCAGTTTCCGGGTTTATTTTAAAACACTGGATCGTGCTGGAATCCTGATTTGCAGCAAATAAAAAGGCGCCATCCGGACTAATGACAAAATTACGGGGTGTTAATCCGCCACTGGAGATAACACCAATCAGGGTAAGGGTACCAGTTTTCGGATCGATTTGAAATTGACTTATTTCGTTATAAACTCCCCTGTTACTGGCATAGAGGTATTTGCCATTTGGATGCACATGAATATCGGCACCGCTAACCAGTCCTTCCTTAGGGGAATCTACTATTGATATACTTTGAATTGCTATAAGTACACCATCTCTGGGGTTTTCAGAATATACGTCAATTATGCCGTTTAATTCGTTGAGCAAATAAACTGTGTAGAGGGTCGGGTGAAACTCCAGGTGCCGCGGACCGGATCCCGGCTCCGAGCTCCGCGTAAAACCAGACGGCTGTAGTGCACCACTGGCAGGGTTCAGGGTATAATGGAAAATTTGGTCACATCCCAGGTCAGCGGCGTAAACACTAGTACCATCTTTCCCAACTCTTACCATGTGCGCATGCGGTGCTTCCTGCCTTGCCTCATTTGGTCCGGTACCGCTATGTACTACAAATGACCCCAAATCTCCAATCTGCCCATCGTCTTTTAAAGCATAGCTTATCAGACTTCCACCAACATAGTTGCTCGCCATAATACTGGAACCACTTGGATCTACTTCTATATAACAGGGGTAGTGACCTTGAGAAGGTACACTGTTTAGGATGCGCATGCCGGCATTGGCCAGGTCAAGGGATAAGGCTGTTAATTGAGCGGTTTCGCCTTCTCCGTGTTCATTGACACAATACACCAGCGGTTTCTTCGGGTGGAAATCAAAATACGACGGACTCACGAGTGGAGGTGATTGTCCCAGAAGGGTTAGGGCGCCAGTTTCCGGATGAACAGACAGGATATAAATGCCAGCTCCTTTCCCATCAACATGACCTTCTTTTTTGGTATAAGTACCTGCCAGCATATACCACATGGCAATTGTGTCTCCTGATACCCCGGGCTCGATATTTTGACAACTATTCAAAAAGCTTATGAGGAAGAGAGCAATTAGAAAATAGGGTGTACCAGCTTTGATCATGGTGTTGCTAATTTTTTTTGTTGTATGTAAGAAAAGGGTTTTTTATATTTGTAAAGCGCCTCAAATTACCTAAAAAAGGTTATTGAATGTAATATGTGCGGTAGGTATAGGGGATTGATTTGTATTGATTATTTTTTAATACTAAAACCCATTTTATGATTCGCACATTTATGACCAGTTGTTTGCTCTTGATTATGTTTGTTGTGTCTGATGCCCAAAGCGTAATTAATGCCCAGTTAGATCGGGTCGCTGAAATTTTAAAATACGATGGGTATAGTTTGACCCATGATCTGGAGTATGCCAGCTTAAATGATGGCCAGTCTGATTATTATTCGATAACCCTGCGAAAGGGATATGATTATAAAATCGTGGCTGTTTGTGATGCTGATTGTGGGGATATGGATTTAAAAATCTATGATGAAAACGGAAATTTAATTGATTCAGATGCTGAATCCGATGATACACCAATAGTAAGTATCATTCCCAAATGGACTGGTGAATACGAACTTTGGGTAAAAATGTATGATTGTAATATTAATCCTTGCCGCTTTGGCATAGCGGTATTCGGAAAATAGATTTATTCCATCCCATCTGCAAAGCTTCTCTGGCGTTCCTGTCCGGAGAAGCTTTTTTAGTTTGCCTATTCTTCGTCCTGATAAAAGGTGAGCATATTGCCATCCGGGTCTAATAGAGAAAATTCCCGGGTTCCCATTTCCGTATCTAACTGCCCGGGATCATCCGGGAAAATATCCAGGTCAACATATTCATCAAATAGTTTATCTACTTCCTTTACATAAACCCGAACTATTGGCGGCTGGACGGGAGACAGGTCTTCTGTAGGCATTAATTGGAGATGGATTTCTACCATGCCACGCCGAATACCGGCATAAGTTGGATTTTGCGGGTTATCCAGAAAGGCAAGTTCGAAGCCAAGATCATCCACATAAAATTCGAGAGAGTGCCGAACATCCTGAGCCGGTAAAACGGGATGTAAAGCCAGCAGTTTTGCTTTTTCAGACATTCAAATTAGTTGATATCGCCCAGGTAAACAGGCAAAGGCTTTATTGAATCGGAACAAATATAAGAGAATAATTCTTTTGGATATATGCGTACCTCGTTGGTTTTATCTAGGTCCAGCCAGGCAGAACCAATTTGCGAATTGTCCATAGATGTTCCCGGCCTGGGTTCCTCGTTTGGTAACAATTCGGCATAGAAAATTAGTTCAATTTGATGAAATTGATCGGGGATCTCGGTAGTTTTTTGATGATTCCGGGCGATATAGTCTCGCACAAATCCCAGCTCCTTTACCTGGATATGTGCCCCAATCTCCTCCAGGCATTCTCGTTGTAGTGCCTGGTCAATTCGTTCGCCATTTTCCTGGCCACCACCAGGAAGCATATAATAAATGCCTTCTGAATCCTGGTTTTTGGTAAGCAGTACTTTTCCATCCCGGATGATTATTGCTTTCGCGGAAACGCGGACCTTGCCCATATTAATTTTTTCTATCCTTTGTTGGGTTCTAAAAAGGTACAAACATATTTATGCAGTGAGGTGTTCCCGGAAACAAAAAAAGTCCCGGCAGATGCCGGGACTCAGGAATGCACTAAGTGTGTTGCTATTTCTGGTGTACATCCAGTTGTGGAAACGGAATGCTAACACCTTCTTTGTCGAATGCCTTTTTGATATTCTCATGCATGAAAAAGAAAACATCCCAATAGTTTTCACTTTTACACCAGGGACGTACCACAAAGTTGACAGAACTATCCGCTAATTCTGAAACAAAGATATCCACTGGTTTTTCGCGTAAAATATTCGGGCAGCTATCGGCCACCTGCTGGATGGTCTCTCTGGCTTTATCTATATTATCTGTATAACCAATGCCATAGGTCATGTCAACCCGTATTTCACCCTGCCCCGAAATATTAATGATTACGCCACTGGTTACAACGCCATTCGGGATGATAACCTTTTTGTTGTCTGGTGTTCGCAAAACGGTATTGAATACTCCAATTTCTTCGACCACTCCAATATTGCCTGCCAGATTTACCAGGTCTCCAACCAGGTAAGGCTTGAAGGTCAATAACATGATACCACTGGCAAAATGCCCAAGGCTGCCCTGAAGAGCCATTCCAATGGCAAAAACCAATGCGCCGAGAATTGCGACAAAAGAGGTCGTTTCAAAGCCAAACATTTGCGCTACGCTCAGTAATACCAGTACCTTTAAACCGGTATTCACCAGGGAGGCTAAAAAAGGCCGAACAGAATTATCCAGCTTGCGTTTTGCCATCATCTTTTTTAGCATGTTGGTTACCCAACCTGCCAACCAAAATCCGATGATAAGCATCAAAATGGCACCTAAAACTTTTGGTGCATAATCAATGGCCATTGCCATTAAGTCTTCTAAATTAAAATCCATTTTTTCTAATTATTGCGTGTTTTAAGGATTGATAGTTAGACCAGTGCTTTTGAAATTTGTCACATTAATATTTTGCAAATATAAGGATTAGCTGTTTTAGCAAAGGCAGCAATCTCCTGAGGGGCATTTATTAGCAATTAAGTAATACAGGAATTCAACTACCGCGGCTCCTGGATAGAAATAATCTGACGATCTGCCACTCCAAGTTTTAATTCCTCCGGAATATTCTGGAGAAGTATTTTTAGTAAGGGGTCAATTAGCCGCTTTTTCAACTGATTGCGGTGTTGTACCATGCTCACTTCCCGTATGGGGGCAGGTGGCGCAAAGCGGACCAATTTCTTAAGGTCCTCCGGAAGGAGATTATAGGTGGACAACTCCGGTAGGATGGTCGTGCCTTTGTGTTGTCGTACGATCTGAATAAGTGTTTCCAGGCTACCGGCATAGTATTCCATACGTGCATTAGAAGCTTTTTGTAATTCGCACAAGTTAAGTATCTGTGATCGAAAGCAATGGCCTTCCTCCAGGAGCCATAGTTCTTCAGGGTTTATGTCTTTCGGAAACAAATAACGTTTATTAAATGAGGAGGTACTGTAAACAAAAAATTCCTCATAAAACAAGGGGTGCTCGATGATGCTTTTATCATTTAGTGGTGTGACAAGCAAGGCAGCATCAATTTGCCCTTTTTTTAGCAGATCAATCAGATTTGTAGTCGTATTTTCATAAATGCGCAGGAAAATATTCGGGTAGGCATCCAAAAATGGCTTTAAAAACCGGGGTATGAGATAAGGGGCAAGGGTTGGGATGACGCCCAGGTTTAACTCTCCGGATAGCACATTTTTAGCTTCCAGTCCGATTTCTCGAAATTTTGTCACCTCTTCTAAAATTACTCGAGCCTGATTTATTAACTTTACACCAATAGGAGTGGGAATTGTAGGATGTTTGCTTCGATCGAAAAGTACGACATCTAACTCCTGTTCCAGCTTCCGAATCATCATGCTGAGGGTCGGTTGCGTTACATGGCAATCCTTTGCTGCGCGCTCAAAGTGTCTGTGGGTATCAATTGCCAACAAGTATTCCAGCTGGTGTAAATTCATTATAGATTTTATTTATGTAAATATAAGTAATATCATTTTGGTTTATAAGTAATTTTTTATCATCTTTAGCATTAAGGGTTTTTATCAATTATTTGATTCATTTGGCGTCATTTACGCCTCTTAAACCCTCCCTGATTTGGCTTTAGGTTTATTTAATTGAGATACTTACGCCCAGATAATCTTAGATTATTTGGGCTTTTTTGTTAGACCAGATGCCCCTTTCATAGACATTTCATAATTTTCTTTTGCTTTTGTATCTGTTTTCAACCGGCCCGGGAAAGCTTCACTGGCAGGGCTGTGATCCTGTTACTTTTGTTACTTTTAGGGGAAGTCTGAAATCATTATCAGACTATTAATCTTTTGATGTACCATGGTCAAAATTGGTTTGCTTTCAGATACTCATTCCTGGCTCGATCCGGATTTGCTGCCCCATTTTGAATCTTGTTCTGAAATTTGGCATGCGGGCGATATTGGGAATATGGAAGTACTCGAATCGCTGGAAGCAACCGGTAAAACAATTCGGGCAGTATATGGCAATATTGACGGAGCTAAACTCCGGAGTGAATTGCCGCTCGATAATCGCTTTGTGTTGGAAGGACTGGATGTTTGGATAACACATATTGGAGGTTATCCGGGGCGCTATCAGGCCAGAGTTCGGGAGGTTTTAAATACGAATCCCCCCGGTTTGTTCATATGTGGCCACTCTCATATTCTGAAGGTGATGTTCGACAAAAAATATAGCCTGTTGCATATTAATCCCGGTGCTTGCGGCATACACGGTTTTCACCATATGCGGACAGCAATACGTTTTGGTATAGAGGCTGGCCAGGTCAAAGATTTAGAGGTGATCGAACTTGGTTTACGGGGTAAGATGTAAAGCCTTAGTTTGAAATTAGATAAATAGCCCAAACCCCGCTCGTTTGGGAATATGATAAGTGACAACAATTAAAAACCAATGTCCGATATTCCGATCATTCCGGGCCGAGGCCTTAATTCGCACTCTGGAATTAAAGCCCGCCAAGACTTTTTAAAAGAGCTCGGCCATCCCCTAAAAAGCATAAGCAATACGACGCTGGAACCGGAACATATCCGGACAAATATTGAGTCATTTGTTGGATCTATAGAGATACCGCTTGGAGTTGTTGGTCCGATACTCTACAATACCAGTGCCGGGCAGCAGGAATTAGCATATACCGTGGCCGGGACACTGGAAGGTGCCCTGGTTGCCAGTATGAACAGGGGAGCAAAAGCCCTGAGCCAAAGTGGAGGTTTTTGGGCTGAAGTGAAGCAGCAAAAAATGATCCGGGCCCCGATGTTTCTTTTTACCAGTCTGGCAGATGCGGCCCTATTTGAAAAATGGGTGCCACATGAATTCCAGAAGATTAAACAGGTGGCAGAAGAGCACTCCAACCACGCTTCCCTGAAAAGCCTGCAACCCTTTAAGGTTGAAAATACGGTGCACCTGCGATTTGTTTTTCAAACGGGCGATGCAGCTGGTCAGAATATGACGACCACCTGCACCTGGCACGCAATGTTGTGGATCGTGGATCATTTTCAGCAGGAAACCGGAATAGAAATTCCTTATTATATTATTGAAGGAAATGGTTCTTCAGATAAAAAGATATCTAATTATTCGATTACGGAAGGACGCGGCATCCATGTAACGGCCCATGCTTTTCTAAAAGAGGAAACGATTCAAAAAGTGTTGCGCTCCACCTCGGAGGCGATTTTTCGTTGTTTTAAACCTTCCGTCTTACTTAGTAAGGAAGACGGGATGGTGGGATATAATATCAATGTAGCTAATGCAATCGCTGCTATTTTTATGGCCACCGGACAGGATATGGCTTCGGTTCACGAATCAGCTGTTGGAATTTTTCATGTCGAAAAAACAGAGGCAGGGCTAAGCTTGTCGCTAACCCTGCCTTCGCTGGTTATAGGTACAGTAGGCGGAGGGACCAATCTGGCACGCCAGACTGAAGCCCTTGAATTAATGGGTTGTAAAGGCTCCGGGAAAATTAAGCGTTTTGCTGAATTGATTGCTGGTTTTGCACTTGCATTGGAAGTTTCTACTTATGCTGCGATTGTTAGCGGAGAATTCGCGAAAGCGCATGAGAAATTGGGCCGCAATAAACCGGTAAACTGGCTGACCCGTTCGGAAATTACGACAGAATTCCTGGAAGCTATTTTCAAGCAAAAAATGGATATAGGGGAGATAGATTCGATAACTATTTTGTCGGGAGGAATCGTCGATAATGGCGTCATTACAAATTTGACGAATCGGGTAAGTAAAAAATTAATCGGATTTATTCCGGTAGAGATTAAGTACCATAGTGGGGGAGGAGTTGGAGTCAAAAAAGTCATATTGAAATCGAAAGCCCTCGATCTCGAAGTCGTAAAGGGTTTGCATTTAATGGCAGCATCTATTGATACTAAACTATCTGATCTGTTAAATCGCTATCGGCAACATCTGGAATATTCTAACTGCCATATTAAGGAAATAAAACTTTATGAGCACCTGGACCAGGCAGGGTTTGATTGTATGCCCGGATATTTCGGAAAAGCAATTAACCAAAAAAGAGAGATTTATCTTTTTGCAGAAGAGTTTTTGGAAGATCATGCACTTGAACATATTAATTCCCAAAAGAAACCATCGTGGTGGACAGAGAAACAAATCGGGGATACGATCAAGGCTATTACGAAGGTGCATCAACATTTTGAGGATGCAACTCAAAGGAATAAAATTAAAGAAGTTCAAATTTTTGAACCCTGGAATGCTCTGCCCCTCTATGAGAAGTTGGTATCCATCATGCTTAAAGAGGCAGCTGATGATTTAAGTAAAGATCGTATCCAGTCTTTATTAATTTATATTGGTCAATTAGAATTTGATCGTTCAAACCTAAAGGTCGGGTCCACGATTATTCACAATGATTTTAATTCCAGAAATATTGCTATCCGAAAAGATGGAAGGCCTTGTATTTATGATTGGGAATTAGCGGTTATGGATATTCCGCATAGAGATATTGTAGAACTGTTGAGTTTTGTATTAGAAGAAGGGTTTACCGAGGAGCAGTTTTTTTTCTGGTTGAACTTTCACCATGGGTTGTACCCTGCCTTAAAACCTGGCTGGGAAGAGTGGTGTGCTGCCTATGTTTATTCTTTAAAAGTTTATTTAATTACCCGGGTATCGTTTTATGAAGTAGCTGGTATTTTAGATCGATATGCCTTTTCTGAACGGATAATGAATAATGCGTTTCGGATGTTGGAAATGTTAAACGCCCGAGTTTAAGAGTTTGTAACTTAGGATGACTTTCCATCCACTTCGTCCACCAGTTTTAATCATTGGGTGTAATCTGAAATGTATCTTCCTGTATCAAATTGAGCTTTGAAGTAGTCATAATAGTTGTCATATTTAGCACTAAATAAATGATTCCAGGCTTTATCTTGTTGTTCAGATAGTAGGAGTTTGTCAGCGCTTATTTTTACAATCACATTTTTATTTCGTTCTTTTTTTGTTGACCCATATTTCCATAAATTAAGTACAATATCAATTTGATTCTGGTTTATTTGGGTTACTTGTTCATGTAAATATACCCCTGCATCGGTGTATTCAACAGAGGTTAAGGTTCCATTTTCATCTACCTCAAAACATTCAATTTGCTGAATGCCATGAAAAGTTAACTCTAATGGAAATACTAACTGATCATGTTCAATTTGGAGATTTTTTCGTTTTATGAGTGCATCGGCAAAAACATGCGTAGTGAAATCATTGAGTTTCAATTTGAAGGTTGAATGGGTCCTTTCAGTTCCTAATATCCAACTGTCATGAAGTTTACAGATTAAATATTTTTTAAAGACACCCAGGTGGGCTTCCCGATGATTAAGGAACGTGGAATAGCTTTCTATGTCCAACAATGGTTTCTCCAAATCAATAAAATGATCTGCTAAAAATGGAGCTACCTCCTTTATGTTTTTAAGTACACTCATTTGATGTTTTTCATTAGCTCTAATTTTTCAACAGGCGTTTCTTTTTTCCAGATAATATTAAAATCCCGGTCTGTTTTATAGTTTGCCCAACCTTCTACTCCATCTTTTTCAAAGTATAAACGCGAATGCAATTCATAACTTTTAACGTTCAGGAATTTCAAATTTTTTTCCCGACAATATTTTTTGCCTGCCTGTCTGTTTTTGTACTTTATAAGGTAGTCCCATGAGCGAAAGAAAATATATACACTGACAACCAGTATCAGTGCAACTGTTATAATCGTCTTCATTTTTCCGGTTGAGTTAGATTGATTTGGAGTAAGCCTCTCTAATCCATTCTTTTAACTCATTGTCAATGTCATTTAAACTTGTTATTTGTACTCTGTGCGTACACATGGTGCCAAACGGACCAGAATGCTCGAGTCTGTCTGTGGTAGGGGTGTCAGTCAGTTTAAATCCCAGATCAATTCGGGTTTTAGTTGCAGGCTTGATCAAAACAAACTGTCTTTTTCGAATAATACTTACGCTGCCTTTTTTGGGAGTTATTGTTATATCCGGTCCTAAGGTTTTTACATAAGATATTAATTGGTCGTATATCGGTAACAGCGTTTCTTTGCCCTTGTATTGAGCAGAGACGAGGTCTTCGCTTGGCGTATCCGACTTTTTAGAAAGCGCAACAATGGTATTCGCAAAACCATGGGTGACCTGGTGTTCTGATTTTAGGAAATTCACTGCCTCTGAATGTTTGGAAAAGGACTTTTTTTGTAGGATGTTCGTCCATTCCTCTAATGATTTGCCTGTCTTTTCAGGCATATTATCAATCATTTTTTGAAGTGCTTTATCCATGTTTATAAATTTTATGCCCAGACCAATTTAGTTTGGGTAAATAAGAATGTGTTAGGGAATTGCTTTTGGATGCAGTAGTGTACAAGTCCATTAGGAAGTAGCATCATCCATGAAAAAAAAGCTCTTTTAATCCTTATCATCTTCATGTTCAACTTGCTTTGTTAATTTTCCCTGAGCGTCAATAACAATTTCAAATTCTTCTTCGCCGACCTCAATCTCCATTTCATAGGATTTACCCAGAGGGGACTCGGCAATTTCTGCTTCATCAATCTCATAATCAGTGAAATTTTGGTTAAGTATGGAAAGGATATTAGCAGGGATATCTGATTTTTTAATTTCATATTCTGTTTCCAACCAATCTCCATTGGTTTTGAAATTTGCTGAATACGCTTTACCATTCAGCTTAAACTCAGCTTCCCATGTTGTTTCGTCTTCCATTTCCCATTCCTCTTTTCGGGCATCCGGAAATTTGGCATTAAATGTAGTTAATACCTTTTCAGGAACATCTTTATCGTCTGAATTCTGAGTACATGATTGCATAGAAAATACCACCGAAAATACTGCAAGAATCATTAAGTTTTCCATTTTTAATTGTCTTTTAAAGTTTGTTTACAAACATCCAATATGAATTGGAAGAAATTTTAAGGGTTGTTGTCTTATTTTTCTGCGAGAGCCCCTTGTTTAGGAAGTTGAAAATGGGCAATAATAATAAGCAGGACCAGCAGCCCAAGGGAAACCACAGAGGCAGCCAGGGTACCCAGATCTAATCCACCACTCGCGAGTGGTTTGGTCAGGAAATCTCCAAATGTTGCTCCGAAAGGCCGGGTGAAAATAAAGGCGAGCCAAAACAGAAAGATTTCATTGATTTTGGTGGTATAGTGCAGTAAAATAACCGCTATAATCACCCCGGAGGTAACCAGAGCGCCTTGCAGATAGCTGAGTCCTGCAATATCACTCAGGTAGTCTCCAAACGCAGTTCCCAGGCTGTTTGAAAACAGAATGGCGATCCAATAGTACATTTCTTTTTGCCTGTCCACAATTGGGAAGACAGTTAGATTCTTAAACTTTCTGAACCATAAAAATAGCGTGCCCGCCAAACAGACAAATAATAAAATACTGCCAGCGGTATAGCCCAAATGCAGGCTTCGGTCAATAAAATCGGAAATTTCTGTTCCCAATGTGGTCGTTGCAATGATTACCAGCCAATAAATAAACGGGATGTATTTGTTGGAAAATAGCTGGATAGCTAAAACAGACAGGAATGCTGCCGCTGTAATCCCCAGGCTGAATCCATATCCATAATCCAGCGTCATGGATAAATAATCGCCAAATGTTTCGCCCAAGGTGGTGGCGATGATTTTCATCAGCCAGAAAAGCAGAGTGATCTGAGCTACCTTGTTTAGTTTTGCCATTTGTACATTTTTGCTCAAAACTATTTATCGATTTAGAAGACATTTAGAATTTTTAGAAGGATACAGCAAAAGTGTGGAAGCCATTGTCAAAGTGATATCTCACTTGCCAGTTGTTTTTTAGGACAATTTCTTTGATGATGGCCAGACCCAACCCACTGCTTATTTTATCTTTTGAGGTGCTTGAAAATCGGTCAAACAAATGCTTTTCGTCCAAAGCCTGCTTCCCGGAGTTAGCAATAAAAATCGTCCTGTTTTGCAATTCGATCCGAATCTGTCCACCATCCGATGTGTGCCTGATCGCGTTTGAGAGTAAATTATGCAGCAGGGTTTCAAGCAGAAATGAATTGGTATTGATCAAAATGCTGTCCTGAATACAGTTTCTGACAAAAAGATTTTTATTATTTAAGTAATCTTCAAAAAGGATCAGTGCAGCCCCTACATATTCTTTGATATCCAGTTGTTCTTTATCACTATACTGTTGATTCTCCACCTTCGCTAATAAGAGCAGGTTTTTGTTGATTCTGGAAAGCCGGGATAGTGGAGCCTCAATCCCACTTAATATTTCAGCTATTTCGGGGGTTATTTCTTTTTCCTGCAGGAGCAGATCCAGTTTTGATTTGAGCAGGGCAATAGGAGTTTGCAACTCGTGTGACGCATTTTCTGTGAAGGTTTTTTGCTGTTGATAGGCAGCAATATTGTTTTTGACTAACAGGTGCAGTGATTGGTTCAATTCCTGAAATTCTTGGATGTCGGTAGGAGGCAAGTGGAGGTTATCATCTTTGTTCAGGTCAAATGATTGCAGCGAATGAAGCGTTTGATAAAAAGGCCTCCAGCTACGTGCAGAAATTCTGCGGTTAAGTAGAATGAACCCAACAATTAATAGAATAAAAAAGAAGAACGTAACTATTGCAATTGCCAATAGCGTTTCATCAGCTTCTTCTACATTCGTCTCAATGGTAATTTGATAAGGCTGTTCGTTGATATTAAGATAAGAAACTAATCCTCGAAACCTGCCTGCACCGTCATCCGTATCATATTCATGGGGTCTAAGGATTTCATAGACACTATCTGGACGAATAGCCGCTTCATTCGTTTTTGTAATTGAAACCCCAGGAAGCAATTCTCCCCAAATGTGGTTTATCTGCTCCAAGTCTTCTCTGGTGAACACCCCGGTTTCGAGCCTTTCTTTGGTATGTTGCAGGGTTAACCAATTGTTTTCATCCAGTTCACTAATCCAGATATGATCTACCACAAGCACATAAACGGGAACACTAATCAACAAGATGACCAAGGCATAAAACGCAAAGGCTTTGAGGGGTCTGTTGAGCAGTTTGGTCATTGTTCCCATTTATAGCCGGTTCCGTAAATGGTTTTTATATAATCGCCATACGCACTTTCTTTTAGCTTTCGTTTTAGGTTTTTAACGTGCGCATATACAAAATCATGGTTGTCAAACATATCTGCAAAGTCTCCGGAAAGATGCTCTGCCAAAGCGCCTTTTGAAAGTACTCGATTCTTGTTTCCGATAAAAAATAGCAGAAGATCATATTCCTTTTTGGTTAGACTTACCGGATGCTCATTTACTGTAACAGTCTTGGAATGAATGTCTATCGACAGTTCGTTTTGGGTGATAATATTGTTGCTATCAAATTGTTTTCTTCTGATGAGGGATTCAATACGAGCGGCTAACTCGGCCTGGTGAAATGGTTTGGCCAGATAGTCATCTGCGCCTAGCTTCAACCCTTTGACTTTATCTTCGATTGAATTTTTAGCTGATAGGATGATTACCCCGTCCTGCTTGTTTTGCTTTTTTAGTTGATTAAGGATGGAAAGACCATCGCCGCCGGGAAGCATTAAATCCAACAGGATGCAATCATATTCATGGGTAGAAACCTTCTCCATGGCTGTCTGGTAATCAGAAGCCCATTCGCATAGGTATTGCTCACTGGTGAGGTATTTTATTATATCCTGAACCAATGCCGTTTCGTCTTCTATGATCAAAATTTTCATTGCTGCGAAGTACTGGACGGATTTGGAAGAAATTTAGAATTTATACTGTTTTAGGGCCTTGGAAAAAACACCTAAACCACCTGCGCTTGGGTATATCCATATCCCAAACAAGCTCTCCGCAGTTCAAGTCTGTTAATTATACATGTAAGGTTCGTTTTCGTAAGCCATTTTTCTAACCTTTTCTAATACGCGTTTCATATATATTTTCCAAAAAATATTTGCAAACAGCCAATTTATGGGATAAAGCGGGACGAAATTTGCATGCAACGAATAGATGTATTCTATCAAAATTTTATTTGGCTCCAGTTCAGTTGTTGTCCATTCTCCAACAAACTTGTGAAATCCTAACATCCAGGATTGGAATTGGTCAACCTGAAATTTCCAGTATTGGTTTTCCTTTCTTTCGATTATGCTGTCAACGGAAGCAAATCCACCTTTTTGAGTCAGGGATTTTGCCACATATACTTTTTTACTTGAGCCGGGTTGTCCCCAATTTTCATCATCCGTAGTGTGAGTAACCCGTGGCATAATTCCAAAACCTGTATGCACCTTTGAAACATCACACAATAAAGGCGTTTTGAATGCCCTCTCCAGGCTGCATTCGTAAACAGTTGAAACGGTTACGTTAAATATCATTGGTATTCTTTTATGAAATCCAATACCCAACCCCAAGTACCTTCTAAGCTTGATATATCTTTTTCTTTGGCGTCCTACAACGATACCCCACTGATCACTGTGTGAGCTTTAACCGGTAAATTTTTTTGATTTGGATTCAATATCAAATTTAGTCAAGTTCTATGGCTTGCCAGCAGGTTTTTGCCTTGCTGGCCAATAAAAATTACTGAAAGTTCCCAAATAACTTTCGATTGGGTATGTGATAAGAGGGCGTTTACAAAACGAAGTTGTTTAAAAATACCTCACTGGTTTCCGGAAAAGCCTTTTCACTCCACTTTTCGTTTTTTTATCGCCCCGTAGCGCTGCTATGCGGCTCAAAAAAAGCCTCAATTGGAATGAAAATTCAATTCCCTGAACCTCAGCAGGCATTCTTAAACAACTTCAACGTGTGAATTGTGTAATTCTCTTTATTAGTTATGTAATACGAATGAAATTATTGGGGACTACATTTGTAATAAGAAACATTTCTAAATTAAAAAAAACAATGAGACTTTTAAAGGAAAAAATCATTTTATATGCGGCATTAGTCGTAATGGTACTTTCTATTACAATAAATGTGAATGCACAAAAAGCTGAATTCGGCATACGGTTCATGCCAACCGTTTCTTCACTCAATCTCAACACTTCCTCTGGTGGTACGATAAAAGGAGAGGGAACGCTTGGTTACGGATTTGGTGCATTTCTGGGGTTTAATTTCTCTGAACATTTGGGAATCCAGGGCGAATTTATTTACAATTCGATTTCACAGAAATATAAAGAACAGGATGTAGAACGAAAAATCACATTGAATTATATTAATATTCCATTATTATTATCCCTAAATACAAGTAAAACCAGTTTGGTCAATTTCAATGTTGTGGCTGGTCCACAGATTGGAATTAGCGTTGGGACCAAACTTCGCACAACAAGTGGGGATGATGGCAGTACTCCTGAAGCTATACTTTCAGTGAAGAAAGGCGATCTTGGTTTTGCATACGGTGCTGGCCTGGATTTTGGTATCAACAGATCTCGTAATGCACGACTGGGCTTTGGTTTCCGTGGTGTTTATGGCCTGTTTGATATTAGTGATAATAGTAAAACTGATTCCACAAATGGGTATTATCTGCTTGACCGAACACATATCAAAACCTACTCAGGTTACATCGGCTTATCCATTTTATTCTGATAGGATTTAGGGTAGAATGGCTATATACCAAGTTTTTTACTGCCTACTAAATAAATTTTAGTAGGCAGTATTTTTTTGCACCTCAATCACAACTTTTCTGTCCCCTTCAACCGGGCAATTAACACACTAAAGAAAATACCCGAAGCAATGATAATCAGTCGCCAGGTCAAATCCTTTACAAACCAGATTTCGGCTACCGTGATAGATACCCAAAGCTGGGAAATAACGATTAGTTTGAATTTAAGTGGTATGGTTTTATGTGCCTGAAATTCCCGGATTACTTTGCCGAATAAGCGCTGGTTTAATACCCAGTTGTACATCTTGTCGGAGCACTGCACATAAAAGTAGGCGGTCAATAAAATAAAGGGGATTCCGGGGACACCCGGCAAGGCTACACCTACATAAGCCATTACAAGTGCTACACTTCCCAAAAAGAAGTATAAAACCTTTTTTCCCTTTGATATATGTCGACTCATAAATGTTGCCTGTTTATTTTGTCAAATAAACCGTTGAGTAATTCTATTTCGTTGGCGTTAATTTCTTCAATGGTGGTGTGGTTTTTTAATCCGTCAAATAGTGCTTCGTAAACGGATTTTAATTTTGTAAATACTTCTACAGATTCGTGAGCTTCTTTTAGTTCGCGGTCGGCGATACGTGCATAAAGTATGTCCGGACTGGCATTTAAAAAGTAGATCTGATCGGGTAGGGGGATGTCAAAAAGTTGTATTAATTCCTTAACCCCGAATCTCCCTTCCACAAAAAACCAGTCGTAAATAAATTGAAGAAATGTAGCAGATCTACCAAGGACATTTGGGGTCCTATATGGAGTTGGTAAAAGCTGGAGCAGCGAATCCAGTTCCATGGGAAAACGCGCATCCAACGCACTGAAAAATTGAGAGTCGATGGCAGCCGGATTTAATTTGCTGGCGTAAAATCGGGCATACACACCGGTGTCTATTAATGGATGTCGTTCGCAATAAAGCGTCTTTAATTTATTGTTCTGATAGAATTGATGCAGCTGTTTGAAGAGTAGCATGGAAGCAAATAGCGCTATGGCTTTTAGATGCGGCTGCTGTTTTAAATCACCTTCTACATTCAGGGTGTTTATAAAATGGGCCACTTTTAATAACTCCGGTTCTAAATCCAGTGCGCTCGCTTCAATTTGGGGGACAAATAGGATGTCGTACCCTCTTCCGTCTTTCTCTTTGGCGAGTTTTGACAGCAGCGTACTTTTTCCGGAACCATCTAATCCGGTAATTAAAATTGTTTTCATAAGCTAGGGAATCAGAGAGCTGTCTTTTAATGTTTGGATACAGTCATTCAACAATTCCGTAGGACTTTTTCTGGCGTCCAGTTTAATCCAGTCTCTTGGATCAAATAAATCCCAGGCATTTGTTGCCTTATTTTGAAAAGTAGAAAAACTGATTGAATCTGGTTTGGACACCAGGCCACACTCGTATCGTGACAACACTTTTTTTCGCAACAGCGACTCTGCGACAGGAAGCTCTAATTTAATCACAAGATCAGGGGCTGGAAAAAGGGTTGACAGGGCTTTTACCAGTTCTATATTGGCACCAAGTGCATACTCGGTTGCAAAATATTTATAATAATAGCTGTTGAGAATGATGCATTCCGCTTCTCCTTCAAGTGCTTTGTCCACAGAATAGGTCAACGCATGCGACAGGAACAGCAGTCGGGAATCAGGTGTTAAAGCACAAAGGAAGTCATCAATTTGATGTTTGGACTTAAACGGCAGGCTCTGGATCGGACTGTCGAGTAAATCCCAAATATTGGCAGCTTTAGAAGCCGGAATCTTTTGGACCAGGGCATCGACCAGTGTGCTTTTCCCGACACCATCCATGCCGGTTATACAAATAAGTTTTTTCATTTTATTCAATATTGCGCACCGCAGATTCAATCTCTTGTGGAGAGATCCCACGACCTTTCAGATAGTCAAAATAGGACTCTTGTTTAAAAATGTAGTTTTTTAAGGATAGCAGAAGATCAAAGAATAGTTTAAAAAAAAGGAGCAAGGTGAAGGTCCATCCAATCTCCTCGGCGATAAGCGAAAATACTAAACGAGGTGCTCGTTTTAAGGCCAATAACTTTTCCCATCGGGAATGCTGCGGTGTCAGATCAGATAATCGGAGTACGATGTCTTTTTTAGGCCAAAAGATTAACCGCAATATTTTTCCGTAGAAGAATGCTTTTTTATGGAACTCCGGAAATATGTTGAAGTAAAAAAGGTTTATTTCAATCTTTTGAAAATAATCATGGTAGGCATCCTGAAAATCACCTGTTTTTTCGTAAAGCCGCAGTCTGGATTTCAGGCGTTTAATTAAGTAGTTGTTCTTCTTCGGGATAAGCCTTTTCAGCAGACTTTGATCTACTGCATCGGAGCAAATGTTTGAAAGGATTAACGTGAAATATGCTTTTTCCAGAGCATTGGTTTTTTCGAATATGGCTACCAGTTTGTCTTCGTCCCAGTTTTTTTCAGCAAGCAGTAAATTATATACATCCATGCAGTCCCGTATTCCGCATTTGTATATACCCATGTGCATGATCAGGTGCAGGAGGTTATATTCCGGAGATAATTGTTTTACAGGTACGCCCAGAAAATCAAATGGAAGGCTATCAGTCCAGGCCTCCTCAATATTCAGCGTATAGCGCGAGGAGGGTGATTTTAAGCCCCACTGCGTCCCAATGATGCAATGGTGGTTGGCACTAATAAAGGAGGTGCCGACATGGCTAAATTTTGCAGGTTTTTGTTTTTCACCGCTCCATCCAAATCCGAGCGGAATATAACCCAGGGTGTCATAAATGGCTTGCACTTTTGGCCAGTCTTTCGCATGAATGAGAATATCAAAGTCATTCATTTTTTTATACCCACTGTCTTGATGTATTGTATGGATGAAAAGATTTCCTTTAAGGATAGCTACTTCAATTCCCTGTTTATTAAATTCAGCCAGAAATTTAACCGCCTCTGTATTTCGCCGTTCATTTTCCTGCTGCACTTTGCTGTAAATGGCCTCAAATTGGGTGGCCACAGAAGTCTCAAAAAGATGCAATAAATCCTCCTTTTTTAATTGGATATAAAGCATGGGAGCGACCTTCCATTTTTTACAATAATCAAAAAATGCCTGCTGCTGATCAGGTTTCAGGTTTTTGATGGTTTGGGCTGCGGCCTGGTTGTCAGCCTCATCCCGGTAGATTTTACTGAGCATTGAAGCCAGCTCAAAAAAGGTATTTGATTTAGGTACTTTCATGTTCTTTTCTCTACGTGCCCAAAAACGCTTAGTTTAATTTTTAATTCTTGATTTTTAAGTTTTAATTCGGTGCTAACCAACTCCCGATAGCATATCGGGCCAAACTCAAACTCAAACTCAAACCCAAACTACCTCCCCTGTCCCTCCATTCATCTGTACGACATCACCTTCTTTAACGCTGTCCATTAATCCCTTTACGCCAACAATCGAAGGGATGCCCATTTCCCGGCATAAAATGGCGGTATGGCTCAACAGGTTTCCGCGCTCCGAAATGACGCCGGCTGCCTGGGTGAACAGATTTATCCAACCCGGTTCAAAGTGATTTGCGATAAATATTTTTCCGGCGATATTATCGATATCCATTGTTGAGCCGGTAATAATTACTGTTTTTGCGGTGATGATACCACTACAACAACCGGTACCACTGAGTGTACCTTTTGCAAATTTCGCCGCGCTTTTTTCTACCGGATGGAGGCCGGATTCTGTTTGCGCATAACGTGGGGCATGCACCTGGTTTTCAAAGCTTTTATATTCCAATTTTCGTTGGGAAACTCGATCTCTAAGGGCCGCACCTATTGCCGGATCAATTAATTCCTCAAAATTTAAATATAAAAAATCAGAAGCTGATTCCAACTTGCCGTTGAGGTATAATTGGTTTCCAATCGCCCGGAATAACTGCCGAACGATATGAAAGGATTTGGTGCGCAAAAAGCGGTAATTCTCCCGGTCGCGAATCCGGGGAATACTTACCCGAATCAGTTGGATTAAGGCTATTCGCTTAAGCGGATTATTTTTATAAGCTTTCCGGATTACTTCTTTATAATCAAAGGAAAATGATTTTCGATTCTGATCGAATGACATGCCAGCATTCGTTTTTAGAAACTCTATAAATTTGACCGGATCATCCCGGTAATTTCGGGTTTCCATTTTTAGTTCACTCTCTGGTGCCCGTTCTCCAAATTGATCGAGATAAGTCGAAACGTCCTTCCAGAATTCCGGATGTGTTGTCGGAAGAGATTCCAGTAATTTGGCGGAAACATCTGCCTGAAAAAGTAATTTCAAAGAACTGTCTTCCTGTATTTGAACAATTAACTTTTGAAAGTCTTTTACAATTTGGACAGAAACGACATCTCCCTGTGCATAGAGCATATCGTTTATAAAATTTGGGTAGGATTCAAATAATCGGGAATTCCGAAATACTTTTTTTAATGTAGAAAAAAGGATCAGTGCATAAAATCCATTCAGCAGGGGGGCCACCCAATTGTCGCCCAGCCTTTTTTCTAAATCGAAGTAATAACTGACCAGCTCTTCCTGACTTTTGTTTTCAAGCTGCTCATGCGAGAAATTAGTTAAAACATCATAGTACACCTTTTCAAAACGCATTTTATGCTTTTTGAAAAAGAGGAAGGAACGAATGAGATTGCCATTCAATCGCAAATACCCAAGTAGTGATGATCGGGATTTGGGTGGCCTAAATTGTGCATCATCAGCATTCCAGATACGGGTGATCCAGTAGCTTGTTTTTTTTCCAAAAGGCAGTTGATACAGGAGTTGTTGCCAGGCGGTGACATTATAATAGAGGGATCCATAAATACCGCCAACCATATTTTGAAACAGGGGCATGTTTTGTTCTACGCTCTTTGCTGTCATGCCTAAAAACCGAGCCATACCGGAATATCCTTTACCGTAGGTCCTTTGGGTATAAGAAATACTTAATGGCAGGCTTAGACCCGGATAATTTTCATTGATATTTGAATTGTCCCAGATGGTATGAACGATTTCTTTTTCCGGTGTGGTTATCGGTCTGACCTGTAGCCAGTATAAGATGTCTCCTGCAATGGCAAATTCAATATCTACCGGAAAGCCTTTTACTTTTGCCAGTTTTTGGGCACCCTGATATAGGGCATCTAAATGTTTGTTTACTGCTGCCTGAATGCTGGTTCCGCTTTCTTCAATTTCAATCGTTTGATCACCTGCAAATTGTTCTCCAAAAAAAGTTTCTTTCGGATTTAAAAAGCTCCTTTTTTTTCGGTGTTGAGTTACCATAAAGGCCTCTGCTTTGCCGCTGACCAGTGTTTCTCCCAATCCCGGTACAATGTTAATATAACATAGTTCTTCTTCAGGATTTAAGGGGTTATGCGAGAATACCACGCCGGCATAATCCGGTCTCAACATCTCCTGGATGATGATGGCAAAATCAAAGTGGCCGAAGGTGTTATATTTCAGTTCCTGCACGTGCTGGTATGCAGTGATGACGTTTTCTATTGCGTTGGGAAGTTGGCTTGGCTTCTTGTTGATTTCGGAGGAGAATAATCCGGCAAAGGACTGTTCTTTGCCATCTTCAATATGTGCACTGGAGCGGACTGCCCATAGTGAGTCGGGGTTTATTTTATGTTGTGCTACCCAATCATCTACCAATTCCGGGAGCCCCGCTTTTTTTTCAATAATGGCTTGCACCGTTTCATACCCCAGAAGGTAGAATGCAGGTACTTCGAATTGTTGATCCCGAAGAAAAAATAGTCCGGCAGCCTTGCCGCCAAAGTTTTCCAGGCTGTTTACAGATTCATAGTGGATAATTCCTTGCATTAGGGTAAATTAGTTTTTTTGTGCCAAGATTAAAACCTTATGCGAATAATTATTACAGGTGCCACCGGGTCTTTAGGAGCCTGGCTTACTCGGTATTTTTCCCAAAAAGGGCATGAAGTGATCGCGAGTGGGCGTTCCAAAGAAGCTCCTCGAGCCTTGTTGGATTATGCAACTTACCTTCCGATAGATATTACGAAAACGGTTGATTTTCCGGATGCGGATGTTTGTATCCATACGGCTGCGCTTTCAGATGACAAGGGGAGGCCGGAAGATCTGTATCTGGCAAATGTAACGGGCACAAAGAAGGTCGCCGAGGCAACAGCTAATTGTCCGCTCTTTGTGCATATATCCTCCTCCTCGGTATATCTGCCAGACGATAACCTATTAACAGAAGATATGGCTGGGCATCAAGACAATGCCCTTTTATCTCCTTATGGCCGCTCTAAATTGCAATCTGAGGAAATGCTGCTTGAGACTTCCCGGCACGATGCCTGTTTTGTACTTCGCCCTCGAGCCTTGTACGGTGTGGGCGACAAGGTCATTTTGCCCAGAATGCTAAAATTGACCAACAAGGATATTTTAAACCGTCCGGGAAAAATGAAAGTCAGGGCTTCCATGACACATTACAGCAATTTGGCACATGCTATTGAGTGTTGCTTCGGACAATCCGTCAAAAAAGGAACTCATATTTATAATGTTTCGGATTCAGAAGCTTATCTGCTTATCGAAATAATGCGAGCCTTGTGTACCCAACTCTATGGTAAACCTTTAAAAGAACGTCAAATTCCGATTGCCCTTTTAAAAATTTTGGCGCTGTTTAAAATAGGTGGCATTACTCCTTTGTTGGTTCGATCTTTTACCAAAGATATGGTACTGGATATTTCAAAAATTCAGCAAGAGCTGTCCTATGCTCCAACTGCAACCTATTATTCGACCTTACCTGAAATGGGGGAGTGGGTGGAAAAAATTGGCGGGGTGGAGGTGATTAAAACTGGGGAGAAGTCGTTGGCTTGGGAGTAAAGGAGGCTATTGCCAGGCTGAATCGTTGGTGGGGAGGGTCTATTTGCGCTTCGCTGAATCGACTGGGGAGACTTTCCGCCTTTCGGTGAAAATTGGGGAGTGTTGGTGCCTATGGCCCCTCCTGGGGAGAAACGTATTCTTCACAGGAAAATGATCCATAAAACCGACCATTCCTCCCCAGGCGATCCGGCTCAGGCGGAGGGCCACTCCCCGAAAATGCCGGCGGGATTTTCATCCCCTTGTGAAGCGCGTTAGCGGGAGCAAAACTCCCCTTGGTTCAATTTTCCTTTGCGGTAATAAGTGGAGCACCGATTGTCGCTCCGCTTAATCGGCTGGGGAGACTTTCCACCTTTCGGTGAAAATTGGGGAGTGTTGGAGCCTATGGCCCCTCCTGGGGAGAAACGTATTCTTCACAGAAAAATGATCCACAAAACCGACCATTCCTCCCCAGGCTCTCCGCCTCAGGCGGAGGGCCACTCCCCGAAAATGCCGGCGGAATTTTCATCCCCTTGCGAGTCGCGTTAGCGGGAGCAAAACTCCCCCTGTTCTATAACCGGTACTATAGGCATTTTTGGACATAGAGTAGGGGGCAGATTATTTCCAGAAACAATCCTGGAAATCAGTGGCCATGTGTAAAAGTAAACCAACAGCCACTATTCGCGTTTTTGGAATAAAAGCCAAAATAAAGTAAAAACCGATGGCTACAAATGAATGTAGTGGATGAAAGCCAATACTACAGCGGTTGGGATCAAAAACAGGATCTGCCAACAGATGATCCAGGTCAATGAGCATGGTAGCCAGCATTAGGAGCCAGGCTTTTTTCCATTCTTTTCGAAAAAATAACCAGGCTATTAATCCCGGGAACAGTAAATGCAGGCTATAGTGTACGAGCGTTTGAAAAATCAAGAATCTTCCGTTTTTTCCGGGTTAGGGCGGTATTTCTCCTGCAGTCCATATAAAAAGTTGCGGAGAAACTGGTCTTTGCACATGCGGTATTGACTTTGATTTGGATTTCGAAAAAGCGCACTGAGTTCGTGTTTGCTAACGATTAATCCGACCAGGTCAAAGATTTCCAGAATATCCTCGTCCTTCAGATTTAGTGCAATTTTTAGTTTCCGGAGGATCATATTATTGTTCAATGATTTTTCCGGCTTGAGTGGCGGACCCTCTTTTTTGCCACGTTTTAACGTGATAAATCCATTTAGGAAAACAGCCAATTGTTTGTCATACAAACTTTTTTGGTCTTCGTGGTCGTCCTTTTTAAGCCAGTCGCTGATCTCTGCCCTGCTGGCTTCCTGGCCGCCCATGGCAAAGATTTCCATCATTTTTGAATCGCTGAGGTCGAATGTATATCGGATTCGCCGAAGGATGTCATTATTATTCATGGACATTAACTACTCTTTTGGATCTTCTTATTAATAAGGCTGTACAATCGGGGATGTACGATAAAATATTGCCGATTTTCGGAAGCCGGTTGCGGACTTGGTTTTGCCGTGCCTGCCAAACATGCCTCAACCGTTTCGACCATCGCATTTATCATGACCGGTTCGAATGTACTTCTAAGTGTTTTGATATCGGTATTGTTGCCTATGGGTACTTTTATTGTTTTCAGGATGTCGCCTGTATCAATTCCTGTATCCATAAAATGCAGTGTAATCCCCAATTGGTCAATTTCACCCTCTAAAATACACCATTCCGGGAGGTCCATGCCTTTGTATTTAGGTAAGATACCCATGTGGCAATTAATTATACCATCGCCGGCCAAATCCAAAATGTTTTTTCGAACGATTCCGCCCCCAGTAAAAACAATGAGTTTTTCTTTTTTTTGACGGAGGGTATCTTCTACAATTTGATCATTTAAACTGCCGCAATACACCAATTTGGTGCCGCCTGCCTGGAATGCTTTAATGTTTTTGATGGTTAAGCCATGGTCCTTTCTAAATGCCAGGACATTATTTTCATTAACTGTATATGCCTTTTCTTTTAAAAAGAGCTTTGTCCAGATCTTTTTTAATAGGCGTACACCATCCCGACTAAATTCATTGAAAAACCGGTTTAATGTGAATTTCCGAACGATGATGGTGTCAATGGAATAGCCCTTTTGTTGAAGTAGTTCGCACACACTGTTGGTATATATGCTGTACGGATTCGGGCAGAAAACTATGATGGACTTATTCATTTTCCAGTTGATTTAAAACCCGGTCAATTAAAAACAAGTTGCGTTTGTAAAGCACTTCGCTTGCACAGAATTTAGTGCTTCCGAATGACGGTTTTATCCAACTTAGATCCATTAATTTTAACGCTATATTGATAAACCTTAAATCGCCTTTGGAAAAGTAATATTCTATAAAAAGAGAAATGATTTGGGTGTAAGTTTTAATAACTTCTTCGCTACTTCTGTTATTCTCAAAGGCTCTTTTCTTTAAGGAGCTGTAGCGAATTTCATTGTACCTCAATAATTTTTCACACCAATTATCAGTAACCTCGTCATGCTGATTTTCGGCAATTTTAAATCGTAAAACAGTTATTTGCGCTGGTTGAAGCTGCTGGAAGTTTTTATAGGGTGCTAATTTTTGTCCGGCATCAGGTAATATGTTGGTAGCAGTTGGAATAGCCTGTCCGAAAAATAGCTCTTGACTTAAAAGCGGCAGTTCCTTGCTTTTTTCTAATTCAGCAAAATTATCCTGGATCAATTTTATTAAATCTGCGGGTATATCAACAGTCATTCAGGTTCAGCTTTTATTTGCCAGAGGTGAGCGCGCATGTAACGGATTTGCCATCAAATCCTTTGACGGCCTCAAAGAACATATAAAAATCTTTGGAAGATTGCCTGCCATCTGCAAATCCGATAACGCCAAATTTGAAGTAACGTTTTGGAAATCCATCGTGATCAAAGACATGTAAAATATTCCATTCCTTTAGGTCGGTAGAGATATAGAGATTAACCTTATCATCTAAAACGCCGGCACCAATTTCCTGTGTGGTGGCTGATAAATAATATCCGTCTGTCAATTCTTTAATATACCAGACAGGCCCCAGGAATTTTTTCCCCGTTGTAATTTGTTCTGTTTTTCGATCCAGGATAATATGGTAGCTCGGCTCCAGTTGGCTATCCATGAGCCAATGCACTTCCTTTTCGGTGAATATGATATTACAGGTTCTGAATTTTTGTTGGCCATCGCCAATTTTGTGAACTTCCTTAAATTCCCTGTCTGCTACCAACAACCAGTTTTCGTCCTTAAAATCACCGGTACAGACCCAGATCTTATCGGTAAAACGATCATAATAACACCCGTGAATGTGTTTGATACTTTTGGCAGGGAAGGTGTAAATGTTGATCCAGGATCTGCCTCCATCTTTGCTGCAATATACCGGCACTTCTGTTCTGTCGGTGTTGGCACCGTACTCGCCAAAATAGATATACCCTTCCGGCGTGCTGTTTATCGATTGATGGAGTACGTTTCGACAGTTTTTTAATTGAAGCGTTACCCTGAGTTGGTCTGTTGCATTGTCGTAAAAATAAACCAGTCCGCGGCGGATGATAACCAGATTATCCCCAACTGGAAAAACATTACACTTGTCAAGGCGAAGCATCCTTCGGCTCAGCCTTAATAACCCGAAAGGCTTGTAAATCAGGGATTCCGGGAGTTTTATTTTTCGACAGGCAGTTCCATTTTGATCAGTAATGGTCCTATACTTAGAGGAGATCACCCGATCTGCTTCAGCAAAGTGGATGATCTCCTTATTTATTTTTGACTTAATCTGTAGATGCATGAATCAGTTTTGATGCCAGAACGATGTAAGCGGCCTTTTTTGTTCTGGCAAATATACTGATCGAAAGTTAGTTGTTCAGTGATCCGGTTGTCCAGTTTGTTAGTGAGTTAGTGATTCTGTGATCCAGTTTGGTAATAACTACGGATCAAACGGTTCAAAAGAATTAAACGCGTGAAACGCTCATCGAATCAGTGTCAAATTCCCCTTATCAATAAACGTATCTCCTCCCAAACAAGTTAATTCTACGTAATAGGCAAACACATCCGGGCCGAGTTTTTTGCCTTTGTATGTGCCGTCCCAACCAATATTTGGGTCAGAGGACTCAAAGACTTTTTCGCCCCAGCGATCATAAATGAGCAGGTGGAAATCATCAATGTAATTGCCGCGTACCTGATACACATCATTATGCCCATCATTGTTTGGTGAAAATCCGGTTGGCACAAAAATGTTGGGGTGGTCGCAAATAGGTACGATGACCACTACACGCACCTCAGCAAAATTCCGGCAGCCATCTGCGTTTGTTATCACTAGATTATAAGTGGTGGTTGTCGATGGGGTAGCTATCGGATTAAAGATGTTGGGATCAGATAAACTCCCGACGGGAACCCATTGATACACATATAAGGGATCTTCTGTAGCTATAAGCTGACTTTCCTGACCAGCTACAATAGTGTCCGGATCAGCAAAAACATCCAGAGGTGGTACAAAGTTGAAAATGTTCACATCAATGGTACCGGATTCTTCACAGCCATACTGATTGGTCACGGTAAAGTCGTAACTGGAAGTAACCTGAGGGGCGACAAGCACTTCCGAGGTTCCCTGGCCTTCCAGGATTTCCGGATCAGGCTCCCACTGAAAGGCGAGGATCTGATCGGGCAGCAAATTGGTCACAGGCAATAAAATGGTATCAAAAATGCAAATGGTAGTTTGGTCATTATAATCCAGGGCGATGCCATATTGCTGCACCAATACCGTATCAAAAACCATACATCCATTTTCGTCAGTTGCCTGCAGGTAGTAACTTGTTTCGCCGTAAGGCGGCTCTACTAAAACCTCCGGATCCATGCTGAAAATGCTGGTAAAATCGGGATCCAGCGACCAGGCAAAATCAAGCGCCTGGGTACTGTTGGCTGCTAAGAGGTACTCTGCATCACAGGTCGCCCCATCTGCATTGGCCATAAAACTAATGTCGGGCGGAATGACTACTGTGACGGAAGCTGTAATCAAACAGGTATCCGGACTGATGCTCATGACTTCAGCGGTATAGGTCGTAGTTTCATCCGGATTAGCCAGCGGATTCGGACTGTCGGGATCGTCCAGTCCGGTACCAGGTGCCCAATTATATTGATATATCGGGTCAAAGCCCGGGTTTAAGGGCACTGGAATATGGTTGCAAATCAGCAGCGTGTCTTCGATATCGACCTCAATTAGATCTATCTGGATAGATTGGGTCAGCGTATCTACACAGCCATCGTCCGAACTAAGGATTAAGGTAGCTTCCAGCAATTGACTATTGTACAAGGTGATACTCGGATCAGAAATAGTCGCATTGTCGCCATTGCTAAACTCCCAATAAATGCCGGTCACATTACTTTGAGCATTAACAGATTCATCATAAAATTGGATGACAACCGTGTCTGCACAACTTTCATATTCAAATCCAAAATCAACATTAATAGATGGTGGTTCTACCAGTATATCAAACAACAGGGTATCCGGACAAGGAATATCAGGCGAAAGCGTCAGCATGACCGTGTACAGACCCTCGGCCGGGTAGATATATGTTGGTGCATCTCCGGTGGCCGTAGCCGTTGGATTTGTCGGGTCTCCAAAATGCCAGATGAAATACTCTGAATCCGGGCTGTCGTTGAAAAAATTCACAGAGTACCCACTGCATTGGGTAAAGTAGAGAAAATCAGCATCGTGCAGGGTATCCAAAACAGCCATTTGCAGGCTATCTGCCCAGGTACAGCCAAATTGATTGGATAACTCCACCAACAAAAACTGATCTCCGGGCGCCGTGGGTTGCACCCATACGCTATTGGTGCCATCACCGGAAAGGATAATCGAATCCGGACTCCAATCGTAGGTCAGGTTATCGGTCAAATCCAAATTGGTAACTGTAAATTGAAGCGAATCCCCGAGACAAACATAGCTGAAAGAATCTAGTGCTACGTTGACTCCATTTCCAACCAAATGGACGCTATCAAAAAGTGCACAACCATACTGGTCGCGCAAAAGCGCATAATAAGTAGTGTCTCCAAAAGGCGTGACATACACTTCTGAGGTTGTAGCGAAAATATCGTTAAAATCGGGATCAGACGCCCAGTAGTATTCGGTAGCCAAATCGCTTGTCGCGAATAATAAGAAGTCGGGGCTACAGATGGTGGTATCATTGGGGAAAATCCCTTCTAAAACCGGCGGAACAAAAACGGTGATATCCCGAAATATCTGGCAGCCTGTACCATCGCTTATGGCAACAGAATATGTAGTCGTTTCGCTTGGATAGGCCGTTGGATTCGGATCATTTACATCGCTTAATCCGATAGCCGGTCCCCACTCAAAAGTATAGGCCGGGTCAAATACCGGGTTGAGTGGAATCGAATCACCCAGACAAATTATGAGCGTATCAACAGGCAATTCCTCTTCGATCAACTGAACCTGAATCGTATCCATAATGGTAGATTCACAACCATTTTCGGCTAAGACATTCAGCGTGATGATGACTTCCTGGCTATTGTAAACAACCAGTACAGTATCCATTCCGGTGCCAGAGGCACCCGTACTGAGTTCCCATTCCCAGGCCACTGGTGTGGAGACGGGGTCTGTGGACAGGTCATTTAGCTGGATCACCAAACTATCGGAGCATTCGGTATATTCATATTCAAAATCAGGAACCAAGGTGTTTTCATTCAACAAAACCTCTGTGCTAAAGGTGTCTGCACAAATTGTGTTGGGTTCTACAATTAGGGTAATGGTATAGAGTCCGGGTTCCGGATAAGTATAAGATGGATTAATAGCGGTAGAATTAGGTCCGGGATTAGCGGGGTCGCCAAAATCCCAGAGGTAATCATCGGCGTTAAAACTATCATTGATGAAGCTAACATTATAGTCCCCACACTGAACCTCCGGCGCAAGAAAAGCAGAGGTTGTTTCTCCACAGACACCGACATTATATTGGAAGTCCCTCCGGGTAGTGGAGATAAGTACACCATCACGATATTCTTCGACACAGATGCCTACTACAAATTGGCCGATCGTATTTGGAAGTCCTTCGAGTAGTCCGGTTTCCGGATCGATGGTTAATGGTACGCCACCCGGACTTCCATTAAGCATATTGGCGACATTATAGGGCGGATTGATCCAATCAATTGGTTGGTAGGGAGGCGCATTGGGCGGCTGTGGCATCGGATTTCCCGGATCTGCCCCTTTGAGCGGTGTACAAAGCTTATAGACAATAGAATCACCGTCCACATCAAAAGCGGACTGGTCAAAATAGATGGGTTCATTAACACATATATAAACCGGAGGCCAGGTGTTAAACTTGGGGTTACTATTACATTCAAGCAGGGCAGTTTCAGAAATAAAGACTTCATAGGTCGCTCCTGTATCAAGCGGACCAATGATATTACTAATTGTCATATTTCGACAACAGCGCTGGTAGGCCAGGGTATATCCGCCGATTACAGGCGGAAGTTCCACGACAGTGGTATAGGTGGTGGTATGCACACAAACATCGGGAGGCACGACCAGGCAGATACTCGATAAAACCGGATCAAGTGTGTCGTTGATCATGGGGTCAAATGGAACAAGTACATCAAACAACAAGGCGTTTGTCGCTCCACTAAATATTCCGATAGATGCCGGATCATCAAAATAGGCATTCGGACTACCGTTGTAACAATCCCGGAAGATCGTCAGGGTAATCTCATACATATCGTCTCCCAGACAGGTGTAATTCATCTCTCCTCCAACAATATGGGTGGCGTGGAGGTCTGATAAAAACAGCAAGAACAATGGTAAAAGTAAGAGCTTCTTCATGTAGTGTGGCTTGGCTTCCTCCCTCTAATTTGCTAATAAGATACCTGAATCCCAAATGATGTTGCACGCTAAGTGTATAAATGATTAGAATTTGCAAAAGCAGGCTTTAAGAATTCTGAATTTTGAATGGAACACATACTATCGAATTCCTAATTTTGAACTAACTCACTGAAAAACTAACCCACTAACCCACAGGATCACAGGATCACAGGACCACCAGACCACTCATTTAACTACCTTTGTGAAAAATATAAAAACTGGTATGCGAATTCTGTTTGGGTTTCTAATTTTCAGTACTTTTTTTTCCTGCCATAATGTGCCGGGTGGAGGACAAGATGTTCATACAAATAAATTAGCCAACGAGCGGAGTCCGTACCTGCTGCAACATGCACATAATCCGGTCAACTGGTATCCCTGGGGCCCGGAAGCGTTGGCTAAAGCCCAGTCAGAAAATAAATTATTGATAATCAGTATAGGCTATTCAGCTTGTCATTGGTGCCATGTAATGGAGCATGAATCCTTCTCGGATACAGCAGTCGCCAACCTGATGAATGAATATTTTGTCGCGATTAAAGTAGATCGGGAGGAGCGTCCGGATATTGACGATGTCTATATGACGGCCTGTCAGATGTCAGGTCAGGGAAGCTGCGGCTGGCCACTTAATGCCTTTGCCTTACCTAATGGCCAACCTATTTGGGCTGCCAGTTATTTTCCTAAGGAGGACTGGATGGACGTGCTAAAAACCTTCCGAGATTTGTATCAGGATGAACCCGAAAAGGCCCGGAAATATGCGGAGCAATTAACAGTCGGTTTGCAGGAGAGCAGTCAGGTTCAAGTCCATACAGGCGAATTAGCCTTTGCCGCCGATGACCTAAAAATGCAGGCAGATAAGATGCTGGCCAAAATTGATTTTCAGCGTGGGGGTCGGCAGGGACAACCCAAGTTTCCGATTCCGAATACCTATGAATTTTTACTGCGGTATCATGGCCTGACAGGCGACCCCAAAGCCCTCGCTGCAGTAGAGGTAACCCTGGACAATATTGCTATGGGCGGGATTTATGATCACCTGGGCGGTGGTTTTGCCCGCTATTCGACGGACGATCAATGGAAGGTACCGCATTTTGAAAAAATGCTTTATGACAACGGGCAGCTGGTCAGTTTATATAGTCAGGCCTACCAACTCCTGAAAAAGCCGGAGTATAAGCAAGCCGTTGAGGAGACCTTGGTGTTTATTGAGCGCGAACTGACCGCAACAAATAGCGGATTCTATTCATCGCTCGACGCAGATAGCGAGGGCAGGGAAGGAGCCTACTATGTTTGGACCAAATCCGATATTGATTCGATACTGGGGAATGTGCAGCAATCCAAACTTTTTGCAGATTACTATGAAGTTCGAGACAGGGGCAATTGGGAGGAAGGTGAAAACATCCTGTTTCGGAAAAAAGGTATGGAGGATGTTGCAAAAGCAGCGGGACTGGAAGTACAGGAAGCAGAAAGCCTGTTGGCGGATGCCCGTTTGAAACTGCATACAGCGCGTCAGGAGCGGGAGCATCCCCGCTTGGACGATAAAATACTGGCATCCTGGAATGGTCTGATGTTAAAGGGCTATGTGGATGCCTACCGGGCTTTCGGGAAGCCAGAATACCTGGAGGTGGCTCTGAAAAGTGCCAACTTTATTTCTACAGAGATGATGCACGAGGATTTTCGGTTGGATCGGCACCATGGAGCAAGTATTAATGCTTTTCTGGATGATTATGCCTTTGTGGCCCAGGCTTTTATAGCCTTGTATGAAGTAACCTTTGACCAAAAATGGCTGGATGATGCGAAGGGGTTAACGGCCTATGCATTGGCGCATTTCCAGAATTCCGAAAATGGGTTATTCTTTTTTACTTCCGACCAGGATGCGGAATTGGTTGCTCGAAAAGTTGATTTGCACGATAATGTGATTCCGGCTTCAAATTCTGCCATGGCGCGCAACCTGTATGTACTGGGAGATTTCTTTTCGGATGCTGAGTGGATGGAGATGAGTAAGAAAAACCTGCTAAGTATTTGGATTGATGCCCGGGAATCGGATTATGCGGATGCCTGGTCTAATTGGGCACAGTTATTTCTGGATCAAGTCTTTCCACCCTACGAAGTGGCTATTGTAGGCGAAAATGCAGCTGTCCTTCGAAATGAACTGATGTTAAATTTTCTTCCTAATGCACATTTTCTTGGAGGTACAACGGAAGGTAGTTTAGAGCTGTTAAAGGATAAACTCGTTGAGGATGAGACATTTATATATGTTTGCCAGAACAAAGTTTGTAAACTTCCAGTGCAGGATGTGCCAGCTGCACTTCCATTACTTGAAAATCGTTAAAAACTACTAATTTAGCCGGGATTAAAAAATTAAATCATGCGAACCCTTCTTACAATTCTCGGGCTTATTTTTTCAATAGCCCTATTTTCCTGTCAAGGAGAAAAAAATGATGATTTGGCGCAACTTGAAGCGCTGGAAGCTGCCATTGAATCTGGTGAGGCTACCGACGAGCAGGTTGAGGAGTTATCTGCCAAATACCTGGAGTATATGGAGAACCACCCGGATGACCACGACTCTAATAGTAAGCACCTGCAGACCATGGCCCAGTTTCAATATGGGAAAAATCGATATACCGGTGCTCTTTCTTATTTGAAGCAGGCTTTAAGAGACCATTACGTACCGCAGCGTGCTGCAGCTCAAGTGCGGTTTATGGCGACGATTTATAAGGACAAATTAAACAATCCGGTGCTTGGGAACTGTGCCTATTGGGCCTTTGTTCAAGCCTTTCCGGATAATATGGATAAGCAATTGATTCAGGATAGCTTGTTGAGAGGTGTCCCTGGAATTCCCGCACAGTTGGATACATTGAGCCGCCAGTTATATGATGAGGCAAATGCTCGTATTGATTATACACGAGCCAACCAGTTTATCGATGTTTCTGAGATTTATGCCCTGGCTATGCCAAATGACCCAAAAAGTGCGGATATGTTAGCGGAGGCTGGTAAAGTAGCCGGGTATGTGAATGCGCATGGTCGTGCGCTGGAGCTCTATAACTGGATTCACACGCATTATCCAACGCATCCGAAAGCCGGACAGGCTTTATTTATGATGGGTTTCATTTATGACAATGAACCGGAATTCCAGGACAAGGAAAAAGCAAAAAGCTATTACGAAGCCTTTATTGCAAGCTATCCTGAAGATGAGTTTGCAGATGATGCTACCTTCCTGCTTCAAAACCTGAACAAGTCCAACGAGGAAATTATTAATGGCTTTGAAGGGGAGAAAAAAGAGTAATTATCTACCGGATTTGAACAGGTTGTTTGTCAAATGGGTTGAGGGCTACGCCCTTGACCAGGGCTTCTGCTTCAATGCGGTAATCTGATTTTACGCCTTCGGCCCACTTAAGCGCCTGCGCCAGTCCACTGTTTAAAATATTTTTGGATCCCCAATCATCCATTTTTGAATTAGTTCGGGAAAAGGAGAGGGTAAAGCTTATTTCTACGGTACCGTTTGCAGGTACCTGTATAGTCTTTTGGATATTGGATTCACCAAGGGTATATTCGTCAACGAGTTTATCTTTCCTTCTGCCACGGGCGTAGCGTTCGATAAGTACAATTTTTATTGCCTGTACTTCCTGTGCTTCAAGTGATTGAAGCCGGATTGTACCAGCTACCTGTCCTTCTTTGGATGAAATTTCTTCTGGTAACAGCAATTCCAGTTTGACCCCTTCGATGCCGAGCCATTTTTTTACGCGTTTTAGCATAAAGTGATTTTGTTTATACAAATAAAACAAAATCGGCCCCGGAAGTTCCGAATATTCTATGAACCGGGGTAGATATTATACGGGATTAGACAAATCGACGATGCCAGCTTTTTGAAAGTGGTTTTTGCCAATGCTGCTCGAATGCTTTTTTAGTATT
>JAGQWR010000013.1 GCA_020437105.1 Saprospiraceae bacterium | reverse complement strand
AAAACCCAAACTCCCCCTGGTAGCAGTCGGGGCAAACTCAAACCCAAACTCAAACTCAAACTTTCTCCTGCGAGTTTGCCGACTTACCTTGCACCAGGAAATGGCTTTCCGATTGGTTTTGAATCAACAGGCTTCTTAATCAGGAGCATGAATAACTACCTGAAAAAGGATCAACCGATCCACACCTGGGCGGAAAATGACCGGCCCAGAGAGAAATTAATTAACCTCGGTGCACGGGCACTCTCGGATGCAGAATTAGTGGCTATCCTGATTGGCTCCGGTACAAGAGCACATTCAGCCATTGACCTGGGGCGCCAATTAATGGCCTCCGTTGCCAATGATTTACATCAATTAGCGCGGTTGCAGGAAGCCGAGTTCCGCCGGGTAAAAGGAATCGGGAAGGCACGATCGGTGGTCATCATGGCAGCCCTGGAACTGGGACGGCGCCGGCAGTTGGTCAATACCCGGGAGAAGCCGGTCATTCGCTCAAGCAAAGATGCCTATGATTGTCTCGGTCCGAATCTGGCAGATTTGCAACAGGAAGAATTTTGGGTGCTCCTGCTGAATCGGGCAAATCAGGTAATTGGTTGTGATCAGATCAGTAAAGGAGGCGTTGCCGGTACAGTAGTTGATGCAAAACTGGTATTTCGCTCCGCTTTATTGGCAACAGCCAGCAGCCTGATCCTCGTGCATAATCACCCTTCCGGGAATCCCCGGCCCAGTCAGGCAGACATCGACCTGACACGCAAATTGAAAAAGGCTGCAGAACATCTGGATTTGGTTGTACTGGATCACTTAATTATAGCCGGTTTGAAATTTACAAGCCTGGCAGACGACGGGTACATTTGAAAGGTGTCGAATTTTTCGATCTTTGTGCTTCCGGATATTGGGTCGGAACTTTTGTAATTTAGAAATGTTATCCCTAGTGTAATTTATGGAAAAACCAAAGGGCCTTCAATTTAGTATCCTCCGGCGCGTTTTGGGATTAGCGACCCCTTACCGGAAAATTTTTACCCTGGCTGCCCTGTTGGCCATTGTTCTGGCACCCCTGCAAACGCTGCGGCCTTACCTGATTCAGCGTATGGTCGATGATCATATCTTTAAGTTTGATGTGCCCGGAATGACCCGTATTGCACTTTTACTGCTAGGGGTTCTCCTTCTTGAGTCTATTATTCAGTATGTGTTTATCTACTCCACCAACTGGCTCGGTCAATCAGTGATCCGCGACCTGCGGGTGCGGGTTTTTAAGCACATTACCAGCCTGCGCCTTTCGTATTTCGATAAAACGCCAATTGGTACATCCACTACCCGGACCATCAATGATATTGAAACAATTAACACCGTTTTTACCCAGGGAGCGATCACTATAATCGCTGATATTCTGGCCTTAATTGCGGTCCTCATTATCATGTTTATTACCAGTTGGAAGTTGACCCTGATCTGCCTGACAACCATGCCTTTTCTCATTATTTCCAGCTATATTTTCAAAGAAAAAGTGAAAACGGCTTATCAGGTGGTGCGCAACCAGATTTCCAAAATGAATGCCTTCCTGCAAGAGCGCATTACAGGTATGCGTATCGTCCAGATCTTCAATGCCGAAGAGCAGGAAATGACCAAATTCAAAGACATAAACAGAGAATACACCCAGGCCAACCTGAACTCCGTATTGTATTATGCAATCTTTTTTCCGGTTGTTGACCTAATTGCAGCGGCATCCCTCGGACTCATGGTCTGGTGGGGCGCCAGGGCTGTATTAACCCTGGATGTAACCCTGGGCGCGTTGGTTGCCTTTCCGATCTACCTGAATATGTTGTTTCGTCCGATTCGGATGATGGCCGATAAGTTTAATACCCTCCAAATGGGACTTGTAGCTTCCGAGCGGGTATTCAAGTTGCTGGATCGCCAGGAGCAAATCCAGAATGGGGGCAATTTGAAACCGGAGCAACTGGAAGGGAGTATCCGTTTTGAGAACGTATCCTTTGCCTATAACAACGAAGAATATGTCTTGAAGGACGTTAATTTCCAACTCGACGCCGGTCAAACCCTGGCTATTGTAGGAAGTACAGGGTCCGGAAAATCTACGATCATCAACATCCTCAATCGATTCTACGAAATTCAGAAAGGCAATATCCTGATTGACGGGGTGAAAATTGAAGAGTATGATCTCCAGGCGCTCCGAAAGCGCCAGGCAGTGGTTTTACAGGATGTCTTTTTGTTTTCAGGTACGGTATTAGAGAATATTACGCTGCGAGATCCATCTTTTTCGAGAGAAACCGTAATCGAGGCAGCCAAAATGATTGGCGCACATGAGTTTATCCAGAGACTGCCCGGAGGCTATGATTATCAGGTGATGGAACGGGGAGCTACCCTTTCCATGGGCCAGCGGCAACTCATTTCCTTTGTGCGTGCCCTGGTTTATAATCCGGATATTCTCATACTCGATGAAGCAACTTCCTCTATTGATCCGGAATCAGAAGGCATTATCCAATATGCCATTGAAAAACTGATCTCCAAACGCACATCAATTATTATCGCGCATCGACTGACAACCATACGCCATGCCAACCGAATTTTGGTGATGGATAAAGGCAGAATTGCTGAATTTGGTACACACGAAGAGTTGCTCGGTATAGAAGATGGCCATTACCGGAATCTATACGATATGCAGTTTTTGCAGGAATATCCTTCTTCCGAACTATTATCTGCAGATCAGGAAAAGCCCTAATTTCCGGCTTTCGCCGAATTATTTGCCCATCTGGTCGGTTCCATGTTTATTCATTGAACTGATCCTTTCACTGATCAGTTATGTAAGTAAGTAGAACATTCTAAACAGATTACTATGTCAACGCAACATAATTTTAATTTCCGGGGAAATGGCCTGACTGCTGTAATAGCCCTGGTTGCTTTTTTCGCAGTGATATTTTTCCTGGCCAGAGGTGTTTTTTGGCTCCTTTCTGTAGCTGCACCTGTTTTGTTGGTACTGGCCGCCATATTCGATTACAAGGTTATTGTGAATTTTGTGAAATGGGTAGGCAGTATTTATAAAAGAGATATCCTCATGGGAATTGGAATTACTATCCTGAGTGTGATTGGATATCCTGTACTTTTTGCTATCCTCTTCGGACGGGCACTATTCAGCCACCGGGTAAAAGCCGCTAAAAAAGCATACGAACAACGACAACAGGGAGAACTAACCGAATTTGAAGAAGTCCGTGATCCGGAACCCCCGTTGATCCTTCAACCCAAAGAGCAGAAAAAAGAAGCCCAGAGGCCATCCAGTGATTATGATCAAATGTTTGATTAGACGGCAGTCCAAAAGATACCGACCTGTCTGTAAAAGCAGTATATTGTATTGGTGACTACCATACTCCTATATATACTGACTCTGCTACTCCTGGCTTATTCCTGGCAGTTGATCCTGATTCGCCGTCGATGGCAGGAACTGAAGATCTGGTCCACACCCCCTGGTTTCAAACCTTCGACCAAGGTGAGCGTGTTGCTTCCTGTGCGGAATGAGGCTCCTGGTATAGAAGCTTGTTTGACAGCACTCGCTAAGCAAAATTTATCAGATAAATATTTTGATATTCATTTGATCGACGATCATTCAGAAGATCAAACCCTGGAAATTGCCCGACAGGCGGGTATTCCAAACCTGCATATTCACCAGCTCCCGGTTGGTGAAAGCGGCAAGAAAGCTGCACTGGCTATGGGTGTCCGGGCTTCAACCGGGACACTGATTATGACGACCGATGGCGATTGCATTGCCGACCCGGGTTGGATTTCAACCACACTTTCCTATTATGAGCAAACACAGTCTGTCATGATCTGTGGAGCCGTTTCTCTGGAGCCAGCCAATTCGCTTTTTACCGCTTTTCAGGCACTCGACTTTTCAGGGATGATGGCAGTCTCGGCCGTAGGTGTCACCAGCGGCCAAATACGCCTCTGCAACGGGGCTAATCTGGCCTTTGACCGAACCGCCTTTCTGGAAGTGGGGGCCTATGAAGGAATTGATCAAATTCCTTCCGGTGATGATGTGTTGCTTCTGGATAAAATGGAAAACTATTTTCCCGGTAAGGTATCTTTTCTAAAACAGCATATCGGTATTGTACGCACGGTGCCTATGCCGGATTGGCGTACTTTTTTGTTGCAACGAATTCGCTGGGCTGCCAAAACAACCACCAAGCCCCACTGGCCAAGCCTGGTGTTGTCCGGATTGGTTTTTGGAACCTGCCTGGCTGTTTTTATCAGCTTTCTGTTAATTCCTGTTTATGGAATTTTTCCCTTTCTGCTCTTTTTTAGCTGGAAAACAATAATTGACTTTTTCTTTTTGTCAACCATGGCCCGTTTTTTTGGCCGTAGCCAACTACTCAACGGCTACTTTATGGCACAAATCTTCCACCTGGTCTATTGGATAAGCGTCGGATTTGCTAGCTTGCTGATGCAAAAAGTGAATTGGAAAGGCCGCCGTGTTTCCCTGAAGTAATTTTAGAATGAAGTGTTATGATCTGGCAACTGCATTAAAATTTCCGGATCAGGTAGAGCACCTGGTATTGTATCAGCAAGGCTATTCCCGGGTCCCGGATGTGACCAGGAGTTTTCCGCGTCTGCGGCATTTGGCACTTGAAAACAACAGGTTATCCGAATTCCCGGATATACTAAACCAGCTTCCTGCTCTGGAAAGCCTGGATCTTTCCGGGAACCAATTGCAACACCTTCCGCATACTTTTTCCTTACCTCCCGGATTGAAGCAGTTGAATCTGAAAAACAATCAGATACAGGAATTACCAGCCGCATTTTTTACTGGCACACACCTTGAAAAAATAATCCTTTCAGGTAATCCAATTGGCACAGGCTGGCAGCATCTGGGGCAACTCAACTATCTGGTATCCCTTGAGGCGACAGATTGTGGATTAAGTAAAGTGCCAACTGCCTGGCTGTCCTGGAAAAAAATCCGCCATCTGGATCTTTCCGGAAATACGATCAGTACCATCCCCTTCGGCCTGGAAAACTGGCTGCAGTTGGAGACCCTAAATCTGGAAAGAAACCGCATAAGTCGATTACCCAATGCCTTTTTTTTATTGAAGAACCTCCGGCAACTCAATCTGCGTAAAAACAGACTACACGTTTTTTCCCTGAAAAGGGCCGACTGGAAAAAACTTCAAAAAATAGATCTGGGGCATAATAAAATCACCGCATTCCCGGATGGGCTCCCGGCACTCTCTCTGCTCCGTGAACTGGATCTTTCGGCAAATAAACTGGATCAGGTACCGGCAGAAGCTGGCTCCTGTGGTATGCTCCGACAGCTGAATGTGAGTCAGAACAACATCCATTTTATCGCTCCCGAATTTTGGAGTCAGAACACGCTGCATACCATTGACCTGCGCCGAAACAAACTAGAACGGCTGGATGCCCCTAAATCCTTTTCCGGGTCGCTGCGCAACTTATTTCTGGATGGCAACCCACTTCGGACAATAGCGCCGGAGTTGGGGCACTGCCAGGATTTAAGAAAACTGCACCTCCGCGGAAATCACCTTGCCGAAATTCCGGAATGCCTGTGGTCCCTGACTCGCTTAGAAGAATTTAAAGGGATTACCGGCAGTCGGCAGCTTCTTCGGTTTTTAGCCGCTTCCGCGAAAGCGGATACCCCTTTGCAGCTGCGTCCACCTCTATTTGATTTTTATACCGGTAAAAACCCGGTCCACCTTTCCTGGAACCCTGAATTGATGCTTGCAGGTCTCCGGCTCGGTTTACCTGCCCTGGAGGCGACGCTGTGGGAATGGTATGAGCAACTGTTTGATCCTCCTTCCTTAAAAAACGGAGACAGTGTGGTGGCCTGTGGCAAAATTCCTTTTCAGACAGCTGCCTTGGAGAAAGCCGGACTGAAGCTACTTTCCGGGTCCGACTTGAATGCCCGATTCCACATTGTTACAAAACATAGTAGCCTGGAAGATATGGGCAAACATCCCTTCATTTCGATCCGGAAGCTGCGTGATTTTTTGCGGAGCAAACTACAACAGGATACAGGGAGAAAGGGGCCAATTCTATTACTTTTAGAAAAGCCTGCCGAAGTAAACCTGCGGCTTGCCGTTTCGCTTATAGGGCAACAAAGACTATCAACCGAACTGTTGAGTGTTTTATTTGTGCGCTGGGCACAAGCTCAGCCGGGATCTGTTAAGGATCAACTGCGTAAGATACTTCAGCGGCAGCTGGATCCGGCCTTGCTTCAGGAAGGTGAAATAACTAGTATAAGTCAATTAAAAGCACATGATCCGGACAGTGTGTTAGACCATACAATTGTCTTTTCCAGGCTTTTTAGTTCGAAAACCTAAACTGCCACAGCGTTAAAAGGGTTATTATGTCATACCGACCCGCTCAAAAAGTATATATGAACAGACTTAAACAGGAAACCAGTCCCTACCTTTTACAGCATGCCAACAATCCGGTTGACTGGTACGCCTGGAAGCCGGAAGCATTTCGGAGGGCAAAGGAGGAAGACAAACCCATTATGGTAAGTATAGGTTATTCCACCTGTCATTGGTGTCATGTAATGGAACACGAGTCCTTTGAAGATGAGGCTATTGCCGAATACATGAACACTCATTTTGTGAATATAAAGGTAGATCGGGAAGAACGTCCGGATGTTGACCAGATCTATATGGAAGCTTGTCAGGCTATTTCCGGCTCCGGTGGATGGCCGCTAAATGTTTTTTGTACTCCTGAAGGCAAGCCTTTTTATGCCGGCACCTATTTTCCGCCGAAAGGCCATTTAAACCGACCTTCCTGGATTCAGGTACTCCATAGTATAAATCGGTCCTTCCGCGAAAAGCGGGAAGTCGTTGAAGAACAGGCTGGACGCCTGACGGAATACATTGCACATGCAGGGAAAAGGCTCCTGAAGGAGAATCTGCTTGATATTGAACAGGGATTTCAGGTTAGTGATTTGGAAGAAATTTACAATAAATTACTGGCTCAGTTTGATGTCGAATTTGGTGGCTTTGGCGGAGCACCCAAATTTCCTCAGGTGAGTAATCTGAGTTTTTTGCACCTGCTTGATCCGGATCTGGCATCACCGGCAGCCCAAAAGCATGTGCATTTCAGTTTGCAAAAAATGATTGCCGGTGGGATTTACGATCACCTGGGAGGAGGATTTATGCGCTATGCGACCGATCAAGCCTGGTTGGTGCCACATTTTGAAAAGATGCTTTATGATAATGGCTTGTTGTTGCGCCTGTTGGCGAATGCCTGGAAATCTTCAGGCAATCCATTGTACCTGGAAGTAATTCAACAAACCCTGGGATTTATCCGGCGGGAAATGACAGGTCCTGAAGGTGGATTTTATGCAGCACTTGATGCTGATTCCGGAGGCACAGAAGGTGCCTTTTATGTGTGGAATTGGTCTGAACTTGCAAAAGTATTGGGTGAAGACCTGGAATTGGTTGCTGCTTATTACGGTATGAAGCCAGAAGGAAACTGGGAGGGAACCAATATTATTTGGCGACAGGAGTCGGATGCGACATTCCTGGAAGGAAAAAATATAGCGCCTTTGGAATGGAAAGAAAAGCTGGAGGCTGCCAAAGTACGCTTATTTGAAGCTCGTGCGCCACGCATTCGGCCGGGGCTGGATGATAAGTACTTATTGGACTGGAATGCTCTTATGGTAACCGGTCTGGTTGAAGTGTATCTTGCTACCGGTTTGGAGGAAGCCAAAGATATGGCCGTGGCAAATTTGACTTTTATAGAAAAAACCTTCACCGGGGCAGCTCCGGGGGACCTGAAACACGTATATACAGAGAGATCAAAAGAGGGTGCTTTTTATGCCGCTTATCTGGATGACTATGCCTTTTACATAGAGGCCTTGCTTGCGGGGTATCAATTAGACTTTGATTCGTCGCTTATCCTGCAAGCCAGCCGCTATTCCGACTATCTATTAGCACATTTTCTTGATCCGGAGAATGATTTGTTTTATTTTACTTCTGGCAAAGAAACAGACCTGCCTGTAAGGCGGCAGGATATTTTTGACAGTAGTACACCGAGTGGCAATTCGGTTATGGTTCGAAATCTGCTTCGTTTAGATACCATGTTAGGTAAGCCTGCTTACAGGGTACAGGCAGAAAGAATGTTAAAAAGAGTACTTGATTCGGTGAAACGGCATCCGGGTGCGTTGTGTAACTGGGCAATTGCGCTTTTTGAGGCGGGTCTGCCACACAAAGAGATTGCAGTAGTAGGACCCAATGCGAAAAAGCTAGCTCGTGAAATCCAGGCTTCCAGTCTGTCTAACACGACCCTAATGGCTGCAACTGGAGATATTGAGGGCTTTCCCCTGCTGGAAAATCGAGCTACTTCTGATGGCCGCACCTTAATCTATCTTTGCGAAAATTATTCCTGCAAGCGACCGGTTACAACAGTTGAGGCACTTTTCAAAGAGTTGAAGATGAATGACAAAACTAATGCGTAAAAGAAAACAGCCCATGCGAATTTGGACTATAATTATAATAAGTGTATTGCTTAATACAGCCGGTTATTCCCAACAGGGGCCACAATTTAGTTTAACACCGCTGGATCCATTTATCGTAAATCCGGCCTATGCAGGTTTGGAGAATACCTTACGGGTAAACGGGATTTATCGGTCACAGTGGGTGAATTTACCAGGTAGCCCTGTTTCACAAATGATCAACATGCATACGCCCTTGTATTTTGCAAGTGGCGGAATCGGGTTTCAGTTTTTAAATGAGACCCTTGGTCCGGAGCAGCAACTATCTGCAAGTTTGGCTTATAATTATCATTTGTATCTAAATCGAAGTAGTTTACTTTCTCTTGGGGTATCGGGAGGTATCTTACAATACACCTTAGATGGCAGTCGATTACGGACTCCGGAAGGTGTATATGAGGGAATAACCATAGATCATCAGGATGACCGGCTGCCTCAGGGACGGGTTTCTGAAGTTGCTCCTTTGGTCAATGTAGGCCTGTATTTACAGACCAATACGGTTGAAGCGGGGCTTTCCATTCGCAACATACTCGCTTCGGATTTCAACATTAACAGTTTCTCTTATGGGTCAGAAAGACAATATATGGCACATTTGCGTTACTTTTGGGAATTGGGAAGATCGCTCCGGTTAGTTCCATCGGTTTGGTTGAGGTCTGATTTTGTTCAAACACAGATAGACTTTAACATTCAGGCGCAGATAAATGACAATATATTCGGAGGTGTCTCGTTTAGAGGATACACTGCTACAAGCGTGGATGCGCTCATACTTCAGGCAGGTTTTCGACTGAATGAAAAAATTACCCTGGCTTACGCCTACGATTTGACATTATCTTCTTTAAAGAAAGTGAGCGATGGCTCCCATGAGATAATGATTCAGTACGATTTTGGTACTGCTCCCGGCAAAGGTCGGCTTCCGGCAATCATATATCATCCCCGGATGAAGTAATTGTACCGAATTAAAATTTGTACTTGAAGGAAAACATACTATTTTTCGGCAGTAATGCGTTAAAAACGCGGTCCAAATGTTAAGTTTGCCAAGTGCTTGGCAAAAATCAAAGTTGAATCTTTGGATAAATTTACAAACGGCCTATATTTACGACTCTTTTAAAATTCTGAAGGAAAACTCGGGTGTTACAATGAAGAAACTATTAAGAACCTCACTTGCACTTGGCGTGCTCACCGTTGTTTTTTCCTCTTGCGGTTCCGGTGGCTCTGGCCAACTAATCGGAGTACTAGACCGTCCGGCATGGAAAGGTATCAATCCTTACGGCATGGTTTACGTACCTTCCGGCACGGTACACATTGGAAATAGTGACCAAGATGTAAGCTCCACTTATGTGCAGCGACCAAAAGCCATTTCTATCCAGGGCTTTTACATGGATGATACGGAGATTACCAATAATGAGTATCGCCAATTTGTCTATTGGGTACGAGATTCAATCGCACACACTTATCTTGACCATTATGTTCAGGACGAAGTTACAGGCGATGAATTTGTTGATTGGTACCAGGAAATTGACTGGGAAGACGAAACTCTGGAAGATCTCTTCTATCAGGGCGACGATAAATTTGCCGGTAAACGAGAGCTCGACGTCAGTAAGATGGAGTTTGAGTATGAATGGTATGACTGGCAATCTGCTGCACATGATGCAGGCCGTTCTTCCCGTTCATCGTTTATTAAGCGCAAGACGGTGAATATCTATCCTGATACCTTGGTATGGATTCGCGACTTCTCTTATTCTTATAATGAGCCAATGACCCGGAATTATTTCTGGCACCCTGCGTTCGACGACTATCCGGTTGTTGGTGTAGATTGGCACATGGCAAACGCATTCTGCTACTGGCGTACCAAGCTTTGGAACACCTACGAAGCAGCAGGTGATGGTGTTTACACCGAAGAATTCCGTTTACCATTCGAGCATGAGTGGGAATATGCAGCACGTGGTGGCTTAGAAAATGCACCATTCCCTTGGGGAGCATATTACGTTCGTAACTCAAAAGGCTGTTTGTTGGCTAACTTCAAACCAGGCCGTGGTAACTATCCGGAAGATGGTGGTTTATACACTGTAAAAGCGGATGCTTACTTCCCGAATGATTATGGTCTGTATAATATGGCAGGTAATGTTGCAGAATGGACATCTACTGCTTATTATGAGAATGCATACTCTTTCATTCATGATCTGAACCCAGACATCCGTTATGATGCTACAGATGATGATCCGGAAGCTCAAAAACGTAAAGTGATCCGTGGTGGTTCCTGGAAAGACATTATGTTCTATCTGCAAACCGGTACACGTCACTGGGAATTCCAGGACACAACTAAATCATATATCGGTTTCCGTTGTGCACTGACTTTCCTTGGTCGCTCTGTTAACGATTTCTAGAGTTTATCTTTAAGAATAAAAAAAATGGATACTGCTGATCAGCAGTATCCATTTTTTTATTTACCTGATACGCCAGGTCCGCAAAAAGAACAACCGTTTTTTACGCAAATGGTGGTTTTTGTCCTTTCCCAATAAAATTAAGGTTGGCCGGTTCCCAAAAAGCGTAGATTTTGTACTTTAGCGCGTCCTCGGAAAATAATTTTAAAAAAAAGTTAAATCCGGGTGTATCTTTTTTTCCTATTTGCATTTTGTGTTTGGGTTCTTCGATGGAACCTAAATAGAATTTCAAAATTTAATTCACCTATTTAAACAGGAGCAAAATGAGTTTTGTAAAGTCAAAAGGTTTCAAGTATCTCAAAAACCTTATCATTGGTGTTGGTGCATCAGTCGTGCTTTTAGGCGCACTTTTCAAATTAGAGAGCCTTCCAGGTGCGAGTCTTATGTTGACCATTGGTCTTTGTGTGGAAGCCTTTATCTTCCTTTTTCTGGGTTTGATTGGTCCGGACAAAGATTATTACTGGGAGAAATTATACCCAGGACTAGATGATTATTCATCGAATATCAATCCACTTACTGAAGGTCCTGTTGGTGCAAGTACTCCAGGTTTGAACGGAGAAGTTGTTGAAAAACAATTGGGTGGCATGTTGGATGAACTCCAAACGATGTCAAAAAGTCTTTCCTCATTGAAAGCACTTCAGGAAGTTGATTTTTCCGGAACGAAAGATCAGGTTGCTGCTATGAGTAATTTTTATACTCAAATGAATGAGGCAATGGCTAATTTAAGTGAATCACTTGAGGATACTGTTGCTTATAAAGATCAGCTTTCTGCACTGAACAAAAACCTTGGTTCTTTGAACTCAGTTTACGGAAACGTATTGACTGCGATGTCTAACATCCGTCATGATGCATAAGTGTAAAGTCAGTTTGCAACATTCCTTAACTTAAAATTTAAAACAAATGTCAATTCCTAAGGAACCCCGGCAGCTGATGATTAACCTGATGTATCTGGTTTTGACGGCGCTGTTGGCTCTGAACGTTTCTGCGGAAGTAATGAATGCTTTCTTCTCTTTGGATAAAGGAATCACTGCTTCCAGCGCAATCGTTCATGATAGTAACCGGCAGACAATGGCAGGTATTTCGCTTCAGGCAGACTCCTATAAGGACTCGCTGAATGCTGCATATCTTGAAGCTGCAAAACAAACCGAGATTCTGTCAGCTGACTTGGTAAAATATGTTGGTGATATTCGTGATACACTTATGGTTCGGGCAGGTGGCCCAAATCCGGAACACCCGGATCAACCACTTCGCAAGAAAGATAAAGATGTAACTACGCGGTATCTGGTACTTGGTAACCCTTCCACACCGGAAGATGATGGTGTAGGATTTGAACTGGAAAAGAAAATCCAGGAAACGCGTGCAGCCCTGTTGGCGCTCGTAAATGATGATCCGGCGGTAGCAAGTAGTTTGCCATTAGGTCTGGAAGATTGGGAGAATGCGGCCGATGATGGCCACGGCAAGAAAACAAGTTGGGCGGATTTCAAATTCCGTCAGATGCCTGTAGCTGCTGTTTTCCCAATGTTGAGTAAGATGCAGAGTGATGCGAAAGCATCCGAAGCGGCCATTCTTAACCACATTTTTGGTAAAATGACTGGTGAAAAGATCGTGTTTGATGGTTTCGAACCGGTAGTTGCTGCCAGCAAAGGTTATGTGATCCGTGGAGAAAAATACGAAGCAGATGTTTTCCTTTCTGCTTATAGTACTTCTGCAGGTGATAATACCAAGATCTATATTAATGGATCACCAGTACCTGTTGAAAATGGTAAAGGTAATTATACTGCTTCTGCCAGTTCTATTGGTACCAAAAAGTACAATGTAAAAATTGAAGTGACGAATCCAATTAATGGAGAGGTCAAAGAATACAGCAAAGAATTTGAATACGAAGTAGGAGAGCGTTCAGTTACGGTATCTGCCGATAAAATGAATGTATTCTATATTGGTGTTGACAACCCAATCTCTGTTTCAGCAGCAGGTGTTTCCACGAATGACCTTCGGGTGAATATCAGTGGTGGAGGTGGATCGATCAGTAAAACAGGAAGTGCAAACTTCAATGTTACTGTAAGTACCCCAACTGATGATTGCCGTGTAAACGTGAGTGGTGGCGGTATGTCAGACAGTAAAGTCTTCCGTGTAAAACGGATTCCGGATCCAGTTGCCCGTTTGGGTAACAAAGCAGACGGATCTATGGGTAACGGTGAGTTCAAAGCACAGCAAGGCCTTATTGCCTGGTTGGATAACTTCGACTTCGATGCGAAGTGTGATATCCAGGGATATCGTCTGGTGCGGGTACCAAAACGCCAGGATCCGATTGAAGTAATCAATAGCGGTGGTTCATACAAGTCTGAAGCGAAACGGATTATTGACATGGCAAAACCTGGTGATACCTTCTATTTCTTTGAGGTAAAAGCACGTTGCCCAGGTGATAAAGCGGGTCGTCCGATCAATTCGCTGGTATTTAACATTAAATAATGGCTTTCTAATGGTTGCCGGATAATAGAAATTCGCTACTTTGCGTTCTATTCCGGCAACCATTTACTGCTATTGAGAAAAACAGAATATCAATCATGAAGATCGCTCTTAAAACGTTAGGTTTTAGTTTGTTCCTGGCTGTTTTCTGCTGGAGCCCTGCTACAGTAGAAGCACAACTCCCAGAAAGCATTCTGACGGAATCTGATGACCCAAATGCTGACAAGCCTGTCGACGACATCGTTGCCAAGCGCCTTACTGTAGAACACCGTGTCCTTCCCTATGATCACGTACGGGAAGCAGATATTTTCTGGGAGAAAAGAATCTGGCGTGTTGTTGACGTTCGTGAAAAAATGAATAAGCCTTTTGCTTATCCAGAAAGACCATTCTTTACCATTTTGATGGACGCTGCTATCAATGGTGATATTACGGTATATAGTACCGAGGATGATAAGTTTACTATGCCGCTGACTCCGGATGAAGTAGCCTCCAAAGGTGCTTCCATCGATACGGTTATTACCTTCGACCCGGAAACATACGAAGAGCAAATCCAGGTTGTTCGAAACGAACTTAACCCGGAAGACGTGAAACGTTTCCGTCTGAAAGAGATTTGGTTCTTTGATGAAGAATCATCTACACTTAAAGTTCGTATCCTGGGTATCGCTCCGCTGATCGATGTAACCGATGATAACGGCAATTTCCTGTACGAACAACCAATGTTCTGGGTATATTACCCGGATGCCAGAGAGATTTTCGCACAGGAACGGGTGTTTAACTTTGGCAATGATGCCAGCCCAATCACCTGGGAAGACTTGATGGAGATGCGTTTCTTCGCAAGTTATATCTACAAAGAATCGAATGTGTATGACCGCCGACTCCAAGAGTATCTCTCGGGTGTCGATCTATTGCTCGAATCAGATAAGATCAATTCACAGATCTTTAACTTCGAACACGATCTCTGGTCGTACTAGCAGGAGTATCTGTTCTTCTGAATAGAACTGCTGAAAAGGATAGTAGCCATTATGGTTGCTATCCTTTTTTTATTTCGCTTTAATAAGGGAAATAAAAAGGTGGGTTAGTTTTTCGGTGGGTTAGTGGAGGAGTTCAATAGTGGGTTAGTTTTATTTTGAGTTAGTTTTAAGGTGATTAATCAAAGCCCAAATCATCTTTTGGAGCTCTGAAGTTTGAGTCAAAAAAATTATTTTTTGCTCTTCTTTCAAATATTTTAACTCCGTTCCTAAATAAATCATTGATTTGACCTCATTTAACGACCCTTTGGAAATAACCAGAAAGCGGATGAAATCCTTGTTTGATGGCCGGTCAAAACCTTCGGCAATGTTATTTGATATGGATACTGATGCCCGTCTAAGTTGATTGGAAAAACTATGATCCGAATTTGCTTCTGTGACCTGGTAAATTTTTGTAGCCAATTGTATTGACTTTTGCCAAATCTTTAAATCCTCAAACTTTTGAATTTTCATAGCAATGCATTTTTCGGCAATTTAAATGGCCAAACTCGCATTTTAAAATTCTATTTCCCTACTAACCATCGAATTCTCAAGTCTTAATTTTGAATTTTTATGAGGTCAATACTCAACAACTAACCCACTAACCCACTAACCAACCCGATCACCTCATATACTCCCATCCCGTCTGATACTTCCCTGCCTCATCTACATAATCCAGGAATGCCTGATAGAACGGATGTGAACTAATCGTCGCACTATCTCCAACGACCACGAGTAATTTTCGGGCACGGGTCATGGCTACATTCATCCTCCGGATGTCCTTTAGGAAGCCGATCTCCCCTTTGTCATTCGAACGAACGAGACTGATATAGACAATGTCGCGCTCCTGTCCCTGAAATCCATCAATTGTTTTTACAACGGTATCCAAACCTTCCAGGCGGGAATCCTCCCGTACAACTTCTTCCATTAAGTTGACCTGTTGCCGATACGGCGAAATGAGCGCGATGGAAGGATTTTCTGACTCTGAAAAAATTTCTTTTAATTGATATAAGTGCTCGAGCATTAAGTGTAACTCCTCCGGGTTGGATCGGCTTTTGTCTTCCGGATTGAATTTTTCCTCAAAACCGGTGCCGGCCGTATCCAGAAAGACCACCGGACTCTCCAGCCAGCCAGGTATCAGGTGGGATTTAACCTGATTAGCTGCCAACAATGCGCCGTCATAAAACTGGCGGTTGGAAAACTCCATGATGGCCTGGTGCATCCGATATTGGACACGTAGAAGACTGACATTTCCCCAAGATGCAATACAGCGTTCTATCAGGGTTTTGTCCAGACCGGCCCGCGCAGCAGCCAGCGACTTGACGGTTGGGGGCAATTGGTAGGGATCCCCGGCGAGAACAACCTTGCTGGCTTTTAATATTGGAATCCAGGTAGCTGGTTCGAGTGCCTGTGCAGCCTCATCAATGACAAGCGTTCGGAATTCCCGCTTGTTTAATACCGGGTGCGCACTGCCAACCAGCGTAGCGGTGATCACCTGAGCGCCCGAAAGCAACTGGTCAATCATCCGTTCCTCTAATTGTTTGGCCCAGGCCGTTAAATCACTGGCCAGTTTGTATAAGTCACGTCGTTCACTGCGCTCTTCCTCCCCAAATTTTCGCCGAAACTTTTTAGCCTGTTTTCGGTACTCATTGGCCTGGATTTTTACTTTCTTTAAATTCTTATTTTCCGGGTGGTTAGCTAATTGAGCTTCCAGCGTATGCTTAATAATGTTTTCATCCACCCTGGAAATATGGCCAATCCGTACGACCGATAAGCCTTTTTCTGCGATGCGTTCGGTTAAGAGATCAACCGCAGTATTGCTGGGAGCACATACCAGAATTGTGTTTTCCCGACTTGCCAGAATTTTTACAGCCTGCACCAGGGTAGTCGTTTTTCCGGTACCAGGCGGGCCATGAATAATGCACACTTCCTCTGCATCCAAGATCTGATTGACAGCAGCATTTTGGGATTCGTTTAAATCGACTATTGTCACAGGAACCGAATTTACCTGAAATTCGGGCAAATTCATATTGATCAGAATTTTGGCCAAATCTGCTGAGCGTCCCTGTTTCAATGACTCCAATATGCGCAGCGCCTTCTCCATTTCCTGGTAGGTACGCTCATCAAAAAGCAAATCGACACCCACATTGCCCAAATTCATCCAGTCTGGGAGTTCTCTGCTATTCAGGATAATTTTCATTCGGTTTCGGTCAGCAAAGTTGACTACTCCGGTAATCTCTGCTTGTTGGGCTCCGCTCTGCCTGGTATAAAACGAGACCATACTACCCGAACGAAATTGATGCCGTTGGTTTAATTGGTTGGTTCTTTCTACTATAACAAACGCCCGATCACCATATGTGAAGCCTGATTTTTGAACGACCACCGGATGCCAGGTGTATCCTTGTTCCCGTCTTTCGGAAAGTGGGAGCTGTTCAATTCGGGCCTTATATTGTTCCAGATCCTCTTGTTTCTCCAATTGAAGAGCCTCCCGGAGGTTTTTTACGTGTTCGTGGATCTGCTTATTCATGTGTATTAGAACTAAACAAGGCTAAAATTTGTATTTCTTGGGTCAATTAATTTCCCAACCTCAAACATAGAAAAAAGACTACGAAGCGCATGAGCGAAAAAAACAAGATGAAGGACCAGTTCTCCGCATTGCGAAATCTGCCGCCCTTTTTTAAGATGGTATGGCAGGTCTCACCCGGATTGGCGACGACCAATTTGGTTTTGAGACTTTTGAAGTCGGGCCTTCCTCTTGCTACCCTGTATGTCGGGAAGGAGATCATTGATACCATTGTTTATCTCATGGAAAACCAGGGCGCGGATCAGCGATTTTTGTGGACAATGGTCGGATTAGAATTATTGTTTGCGGTAGCCTCAGATTTGTTAAACCGTGCTATTACCCTGACAGACAGTTTGTTGGGTGATCTGTTTTCCAATCAAACCTCGGTAGAGCTGATACGGCATGCCGCCCAATTAGACTTGTACCAATTTGAAAATCCGACCTTTTACGACAAACTGGAGCGGGCCAGACGACAGACTACCAGCCGAACAGTTTTGATGTCGGAAGTCCTTTCCCAGGTGCAGGATCTGATCACCCTCCTGTTTTTGGGAGCCGGTTTAGTAGTCTTTAATCCCTGGCTTATTTTATTATTGGTGGTAGCAGTTATTCCTTCTTTCCTTGGAGAAACGCATTTTAACCAGCAGGCCTACTCCCTCACCCGCCAGTGGACTCCAGAGCGCCGGGAATTGGATTATCTCCGCTTCATTGGAGCTAGTGATCAGACAGCCAAAGAGGTGAAAATGTTTGGGCTGTCTGAGTTTTTAGCAGAGCGCTTTCGCGAAGTTGCTGATCGGTATTTCTGGGCCAATAGAAAGATATCTGTGCGTCGTGCCGGAGTAGGAGGTTTGTTATCTGCCTTAGGCACCCTCTCTTATTATGGCGCTTATATCTTTATCATTATCCAGACCATTGGCGGACTGTTGACCCTGGGTACCCTGACCTTTCTGGCAGGCTCTTTTAGCCGGATGCGTGCACTTTTGCAGGGGATGATGAACCGTTTTTCGCGCATTGCCGAGAAGGCATTGTATCTCCAGGATCTTTTTGATTTTTTGGCATTAAAGCCTGAAATTCAATCACTTGTTGAGGCGAAAGAGGTGCCTGCCACCTTTCAGACCGGGTTTATATTTGAGCATGTCAGTTTTAAATATCCAAACAGTGAGCAATGGGCTATTCGAAACCTTAGTTTCGAATTAAAAGCGGGTGAAAAGCTGGCTTTAGTAGGCGAAAACGGAGCCGGTAAAACCACACTGGTTAAATTATTATCCCGCTTATACGAACCAACTGAGGGGCGTATTTTGTTGGATGGGGTCGATATTCGGGACTATGATCTGGCCGCCTATCGAAAATTACAGGGGGTGATTTTTCAGGATTTTCAACGCTATCAACTGAAAGCAGGCGAAAACATCGCAGTCGGCAATGTGGAAGCTTTATCTGAAGATGAACTAATCGCATCAGCTGCTGAAAAAAGCCTCGCAGACTCGGTGGTAAATATGCTTCCACAAGGTTATGAGCAAATGCTTGGAAAACGCTTTACAGATGGGGTAGAGCTTTCAGGCGGACAATGGCAGAAGGTAGCCCTGGCTCGTGCTTACATGCGTGATGCCCAGTTATATATCCTGGATGAACCTACTGCTGCACTCGATGCCCGGGCAGAACACGAAGTATTTCAACGCTTTGCAGAGCTGATCGATGGCAAGACTGCTGTATTGATTTCGCACCGTTTTTCTACTGTGCGGATGGCCGATCGCATTCTGTTTCTGGAATATGGGAAACTCCTGGAGCTTGGAAGCCACGAAGAACTTGTAGCGCTGGGAGGTAAATATGCGGAATTGTTTGCGCTTCAGGCGGCAGGTTATAAATAAGCAGACAGCCCTATTCTACAAACTTTTTACGATAAAGTAGCCGGAGGTCTGAGTGGCGGGAAACTTCCCACAGGAAAAACAAACCGACGGATATGTATTCCACTGCAACGATCTGTAGGTTTTCCTGATAAGGTTGGTAGCTATAATTGATGTAGGTCAGGGTGATTAACGCAGACCAGATAATTGGGAAGCGGTAAGAAGTAAAACAACAAAGGATAATAGGGAGGCTGAGGTACCAGGGGTGTACCGTTGTGGAAAGGGCCAGATAGAGGCAAATGCCAAAAAGCATATATTTTAAATCGCCTTTCCAGTTGTGGCCGGGATGAAAAAAGGCAAAAACGAGTATGCCAATACTGCTGATGAGCGCCAGTGCCGGACCAATTACGGCGATGTAATTATAGCCTGTGATCTGAAATCCGATCCATCGAAATAAATAATAAACACTGGCATTGAATTCGAATTTTCGGAAATATAAATCCAGGCTTTCTCCAAAATGATTTAAGAAAACGCCATTGATCATGGGTAGGAAAAGCAGAAAGCACAATACAGCGGCTGCCAGGAAAAAAGGTATTACCCGCTTCCAGCCGAGCCTTCTGATGTAAAAAGGCATAAAAATGAGGGTCAGTAATTTGGAAGCAATGGAAAGTGCCATACCCATACCGGCAAACTGATCTCTTCCAACCAGCAACAAGTAAATTCCAACCAGAAAAAAAGCAATCATGGCTCCTTCAAAATGGAGATTGCCACTTATTTCGATCAGGATCAGCGGATTTAAGCAGTATATCAAACTGCGTTCTACCGGTAATTTCAATAAGGTTAAAATTCGCGGAAGCAAATAAATACTTAAGATCTCACAACCAATCAGAAAGACTTTCATTACCAGCATAGATCCAAAAATACTTTTGGGAAATAGCAGGCATGCCAAGCCGAAAATGGCCTGTGCAACAGGCGGATAAATAGTGTAATACTCCGGTGAATTTAGGGCGTCAAATAAGCTTTGGTCAAGGCCTGCGACTTCCTGCCCCTGCTGTAGATAATAGGCCGGTAAATGATCAAACGGATTTATCCCCTGGCTCAGCAAACGTCCATCCCATACAAATCGATACAGGTCATCAGATAGCCCGGGCATCGCGAAAAGCAATACCACTCTTAAAAGGACCGCCAGGTATAGATACTGTTTCCAGGGGATTTGGGGATTTGCAGTCCGAAGTATCCAGAAATATGAAACAAAAAGCAGGGCGAAGGCCGGGAGGATCTGCCCAAAATCAGATTGCTCAATAAAATAACCCAGCCAAACTGTACCCGTTAGCAAGAGTATTGCCTGAACGAAAAATGTGCCGGAGACAGGTAATTGTTCCTTAATTGACATGCATTCAAGATATGAATTAATGCTTTACGCGCATGTGCAAAAGTGTAAAATAGAAGATGCTGCCAAAGCCTAATCCGAGTAGCAGGTGAAATAAGACAAAGTGCAAATTCTGCGATTGAATGGCTACAATTACAGCCCATCCAAAATACAAGGCCAGCAGTCCTTCGCAAATATTAACCCAGGAAATTTTAGCTCCCCGGTACTTCGTTTTTTGGAAAGTATCAGTAAGGCCCTGGATGTTAAACTTTGGGGTCCGCACAAAAGGCGATTTTCTTCCGAGGTAGCCCTGTACAACGGCTACAGAATTGTGCAGGGATAAGCCCATGGAAAGGGATAAAAATACCGGGAATAGCAGAATGAATTTCAGAAGTCGCTTGATCCAGGGGCCTGTTTTTAATTCGGCCTGGACATTGGCTACATAATAGATCGCTAAAACGGATAACATACCTATGAGTGCGTAGGATAACCAACCTGCATCAAATGAAAGTTTGGGCAGGATAAAGAGGAGCGGTACACTTAACACACCTGCGATGAAAATAAAAACGAAAATAGTGCTGGCCAGCAGATGGAGTGTAGCATGTATCTTCTGGCCTGTACTTAAAGCCGAGCGCCACACCGTTGGAAGCATTTTTCGGGCAGTCTCTGCACCCCCTTTCATCCACCTGAATTGTTGTGATCGTAGCCCAATCATTTCGGAAGGTAATTCAGCTGGTGAGCCGAATTTTTCGAGATAGACAATACGCCATCCCTTAAGCTGTGCCCGGATGCTCAGATCCAGGTCTTCTGTTAAGGTATCTGCTTCCCAGCCGCCGGCATCTTCTATGGTTGTTCTGCGCCATACCCCGGCGGTACCATTAAACTGAAGCATGTAATTTCCGGCTCGCCGACCTTGTTGTTCGACAGTGAAGTGGACATTTAATTGCATGGCCTGCAGGCGGGTAATCAGGGAATAATCCTGATTGATGTGCTCCCATCTGGTCTGTACCACCCCAACTTCCGGCTGATCAAAATAAGCAATGGTTGTTCGGAGGAAATCCGGACGTGGCAGGAAGTCGGCATCAAAAATGGCGATAAACTCTCCCTTCGCATAGGGCATCGCGTCTTTTAAAGCGCCTGCTTTAAATCCTTTTCGATCCGCACGTTGTATTTGCTGGATCTGAAACCCCAGTGCTTTATACTCAGCTACCTTTTTTGCTACTATGTCAACTGTTTCATCGGTTGAATCGTCCAGGATATGAATCTCATACCGATCCTTGGGATAGTCGAAAAGCAGGATATTGTCAATGAGTCTTTCAACAACGTACAACTCATTAAATACAGGCAACTGGATGGTCACGAATGGCAGACTATCTCCTCCTTCCGCTTTGCGAAAAGCAGCAGCCTTATGTGTGTAGTGGTATTTTTTGTAATGATAGAGCAAGTGAAATTGCATCACACAATAGAGGGTAATATATCCGAGTGCCAGGGAATAAACGCCGAATATGAAATAATAGAGGAAAGTCATTAGAGTAATTTGAAAATAGTCCAGAGAATTTTATGCCCTGCGAGTATAGAACCCTTCACAGTACCAGATACTTTAGAAATACCGATGCGTCGTCGATAACTCACCGGTATTTCCTGGCATTTCATCTTCATTTTGGCAGCCCGCACCTGCATTTCCACGGTCCACCCAAAATCAGGGTCTTGCATTTTCATTTCCAACAATCGATCAAAGCGAATGGCCCGAAACGGCCCAAGGTCAGTAAACTCATATTTGTAAATAATCCGAATCAAGGTAGTTGCCAGCCAATTACCAAAAATTTGCTGTGGCTGCATAGCTCCTTTTTCCATATCTCCCAAAGCACGTGAACCAATAACCAGGTCTGTATCTGTCTGCAGGATAGGTGCTAAAAGAGCAGCCATTTCCTCCGGATGATCGGAGTAGTCGCCATCCAGAAAAACTACAATATCCGGCTGTTGATCTTTTGGTTTTTCGGTCAAATAGGCAATACCTTTCAAACAAGCACTACCATATCCCTTTTTTGGTTGTAACAGAACGGTAGCTCCGTGTGATTCAGCAACTGCGGCAGTAGTGTCTGTGCTTGCATTATTGCAAACGATCATTTCACGAACCAGGCTTTTGGGAATAGCGTCCAAAACCAATCCGATGGAGGCTTCCTCATTGTAAGCCGGAATAATCACATCAACGACAGCTGCTTTCATCCATTATTTTGCCACAAAGGTATGCTTTCTTATGTTTCAAAGTGTCGGGATTGCGTTGTTAGAGTGTGTTTAAGATGTAGGTTAGAGGGCAGAGGTTACAGGTTACAGATTAGAGGTTACAGGTTACAGGTTAGAGGTTACAGATTAGAGGTTACAGGTTAGAGGTTACAGGTTACAGGTTACAGGTTAGAGGTTACAGGTTACAGGTTACAGGTTTAATAATTAATTTCTACTTGATAGTTGACAAGCTGACTTATTTAAGTAGCATCGTATTTCAGGAATAGACCGGTGTTTGGCTCGTTTTACCGACAATCACTAATCTTCTTTGTGCATTTATCCGGGATGGGCTTATCTTTGTCGCGCATGAAAAAAAATAGTCTTATTCAGTCCTTGGTTCGGGTTTTGTTTTTGGTCAGTATGGTACTGATTGTCTTTTCTTCCTGTCGGAAGGATCGTATGCTTATAACGGGATCGGAGGCACTTTTGTCCTTTTCGGTAGATACGCTCCGCTTTGATACCGTTTTCACGGAATTAGGGTCTGCCACTCAGATTTTGAAAGTATATAATCCGCATGATCTTTCGATTCAAATCGACAAAATCTTTATTGAGTCGGGAAGTAATTCAAAATTCCGCATCAATATAGACGGCGTGCCGGGAAATACTGCCGAGGATTTAATCATTGAACCAAACGACAGCCTCTATATTTTTGCAGAAGTTACGGTCAATCCGGATGAACCGGTTTCTCTGAGTCCCTTTGTTTTGGAAGATGGCCTGCGTTTTGAAACCAGTGGCAATGAGCAGCGGGTACAACTGGAAGCCTGGGGGCAGAATGCTATTTATTTACCCAATCGATTTAATAAAGGAGGAGTAGCCCTGCTTTCCTGTGATTTGCAGGAAGAAGTCTGGACAGATTCGCTGCCCTATGTTATTTATGGCATTCTGGTTATTGATAGTTGTACCCTTGTACTGGAACCGGGTACCCGAATTTACATGCACGGCGGGGTAGCCCGCACAGTTGACGAAATGAATAATGTGCAGATTTATAATGACGGTCTGATCTATTCTTTCGCCAAAGGCAATATTCACATTGAGGGGACTTATGAAGAACCGGTGATCATTCAGGGCGACCGTTTGGAAGAATCTTTTCAGCAGGAATCGGGGCAATGGGTCGGGATGCGATTGGGAGGAACTGATAATGTTTTTCAATTTGCTGAAGTCCGGAATTCACTCATTGGCGTATTAGTTGATTCAGCAGCCAGTTTGGAAATAGATCAATCAAAAATTTATAATACGTCAGGTGCGGGACTCATCGGTATCCACTCTCAGATAAATGCCAACAATTGTTTGTTTTATAATAACGGCGGGAACTCTGTGCAGTTAGGTTATGGAGGTGTATATGATTTTAATTATTGCAGCGTAGCCAGTTTTGGAGTGGATGCAGCCGCTCTTAGCCTGAGCAATGGTATTTGTTATGATGCCTTTTGCCAGGAATTTGATATATATCCTCTGGAAGCCAGTTTCCGAAATAGCATTATTTATGGTTCCCGGAAGGATGAAGTGAGCCTAAGTGATTTTACAGGCGGTATGGAGCCGGATTTTTATCAGATTAGTTTTTCGGATTGCATTGTGCGGGTAGAGGATTTGCTGGATCCGGATAAAGGCGGCTATCCCAATTTCTTTGAAGATTTTTGTACGCCATGTCTGAATGCGGGTCAAACGGCGGTAGTTTTCGCTGATCCGAATGAAGATGATTACCACCTGGATACGCTCTCTATAGCCGAGGAATTGGCCATTCCTATTCCAGGTTTGGATCTTGATCTGGATTTCCAATTGCGCGATTCAGAAAAACCGGATGTAGGCTGTTATGAATACCAGTATCAATAGTATCGCTTTCTGCTCAATCTCCTTTGCTCAACAGGTTGCAAAAAAAAGGGCGCAAAATCTCAAACCAAATAAAAAGGATTGATGATTTTAGAGGGGTACTTATAAAACCCCAATTCATGAAACATTCGCCGCTTCTCTTTTTTCTTCTTTTTTTGGCTACTTTTTCCAGCGCCCAGGGCACCTATGGCACCACGTTTTGGTGTGCCTTTATGGAGAACCTCGATCTCGCCTTTAATGGTCCGCCTACCTTCGTATTTCAGATTGATGCGATCACTGCCACAGATGGAGTGATAGAGGTTCCGGCCACCGGCTTAAGTATTCCCTTTACGGCAAATGCTGCAAGTGTTACGTCCATCGAGTTGCCGGCTGCCCTTTGGTATTCTGAAGGCTCCGAATTTATTGATAGCAAAGGCATTCGGATCACAACAGATGAACCGGTATATATAAACGCGGTCCATTTTCGACTCTTTTTTACAGAATCTACCCGATTGCTTACCGAAGCGGAATTAGGAAGCGAATACATTGTGAGTTGTTATTCTGATTTTGATGGTTCCTCCCCGTCCGAATTTGTAATCGTAAGTACAGCAGATAACAACGAAATTGAAATTATTCCAACCACATTTACTTTTGGCCTGCAGCAGCCAGGAGTTCCGTTTACGGTCGTTCTGGATGAGGGAGAATCCTTTCAGGTGAAAGCCATTGGCGATCTGACAGGTACTCAAATTACCAGTTTAAGTGGCATTGATCTGGCTGTTTTTTCGGGCGCACAACAAGCCAATATTGGTCCTTGTACGGGAGGAGCAGACAGCCATGTTTACGATCAGGCACAACCTGTTGATCAATGGACAGACTTGTATCATTTTGTGCCGTTTTTTAATCAGGGCGCAGACCCGGTTTTAATCCTGGCAGCTGAAGATAATACAGACGTTTTCTTTGATTGTGAATTAGTGGCAATGCTTGATGCGGGGGAGTCTTTTAGTACAACAATCAGTCAGCCAACCATTGTTTCTGCCACCGGGCCAATTTCGATGGCGCAGTTTAATTCCAGTCAGGATTGCAATCCATCCGGTTTTGGCGATCCGAATATGCTGCAGTTGTTTCCGGCAAATCGGCAGTTAAGTTCCATTCGGGTTTTTTGTCCGGAGGGTCCTCCAAATTCCGGGGCCAATTATATCGCAGTACATTATATTAATATAGCCCTTGAAACTTCAGGAATTTCGGGCATTGCATTGGATGGATTCTCTATAGCCGGACAATTTTCGCCTTTTCCTGGGGATCCGCTTTATTCTTATGCTCAAATTCCGCTGACGCCCGGCGAGCATTTTATCAGTAGTTTGGTTCCGTTTAACGGAATCCAATATGGTTTTGGAGATTACGATGGTTATACCAGTAATTTGGGCTATCAGGAAATTAACCAGGTGGATCTGCTCTGTCTGGACATTGAGGTAGAAGGCCTGTTTTGTATAGACTCTTTGTTAAGTTTTTCGGTGTCCAGCGCGATTTCGATATTAGGGTATGATTGGGATTTCGGTGACAACCAACAATCTAATTTAGCAAACCCGGAGATCTCCTACAGTAATCCGGGAGTATATACAGTGACTCTAACCGTTGTGTTTTCAGACGGTACATTTGGAAGTACGAGTCTGGAGATTGAAATCTTCGATTGTCCGGAAGAGCCTTGCGTACTTGACCCGGAATTGCAAATTGCGTACACCGGGCAGCCCTGCACCGGACTGGAGTTTAGTTTTTCTCCGGCACTATCCTTTGCATCCTATTCCTGGGATTTTGGCGATGGGGGAGTGTCAAGCTTAGCAAATCCATCTTATACCTATCTGACCCAGGGGATATATACTGTGACGCTTGTAGTTATAGACCAATACAACTGCCAATTTTCTACGAGTCTGGAAATTGAAGTACCTGATTGTATGGATCCCTGCCTGGGGGCAGGAGATATTACGATATTTTTTGACGGAACGCCCTGTGTGGATTCGGTGCTGACCTTTTACACTTCTGCTGTATTTGATCCGAATAATCCACCATTTACCATTGAATGGACTTTTTCATCCGGGGATGTATTCTTATTTGAGGAAAGTGTTGATTTGTCCTTTTCGATGCCGGGTATATACACCGTTACCTTTACGGCTTTTTCCTTTCCATCTTGCGACTATTTTGGTACGCTCGAATTTGAAATCTTTGATGATTGTGGTGACCCTTGTATTAACCCCCCGAACCTGGATATTAGCTGGAGCGGAGAAACCTGTATAGACTCATTGATCACTTTTTATGCAGAAACAAGTGCCCCGTTGGTGGATTATTTTTGGGAATTTTCTAATGGTCCGACTTCTACTGATCCGAGTATTTCCATTGTTTTTTTAGAGGAAGGTACTTACGAACTCAGTTTAACGGTCACAGATTCAGATGGATGTACATATGAGGAAGTGATTTCATTAATCATCAAGAATTGCGACCCCTGCAAATTTGAGCCCTTTGCCATAGCAGTGCTTTATGTGGGAGAGTTGTGTGCCGGCTCGGAGATTGAATTTACGAGCACCGGCTTTTTAAATCCGGCTACCTTTAGCTGGGATTTTGGAGATAGCGGAACCAGTATTGAGGATGACCCTACATACATATACGAGAACGCTGGAAGTTATACAATCATCTTAACCGGCCTTACCTTTGAGGGCTGTACTTTTTATGGAAGTACGCAAATTGAAATTGCCCCTTGCCTGGATCCCTGTTTATTTCCGTATGAAGTAGCAATTAGTTCCGAAGGCAGTTTATGCGTGGATTCGATCCTGACCCTGTCGGCTGAAACGGACATTCCGGATCCGGATATTTTTGAATGGACTATTGGTACGAATGCTCCTGTTTCCGGAACCCCGTTGGTCTATTTACTTACGGAGCCGGGTAATTTGTTTGTGGCCTTGCAGGTGACTGATACTTCTGGTTGTTCCTGGGATGCTCAATTGGAATTAGAAATAGATTTATGTGTAGCATCTGAACCCTGTAACCTTTTCTTCCCAAATGCATTCAGTCCGAACGACGATGGCTTAAACGAGACATTTGGTGTGTTTTACAATTGCAGACCGGAGGATTACAGGCTATTGGTTTTTAATCGCTGGGGTGGATTGGTGTTTGAATCTGATGATCCGGATATCCGTTGGGACGGTAAAATCGGCGATAAGCCGGCAAGTTCGGATGTTTTTGCCTGGCGAGCGGTTTATACATTGGAGGGCATTTCGGAAGAAGTTTCCGGTGATTTGCTGCTTATTCGATAGGATCGGATGATAAAAGTTAAGGAACAGGCCTGAATTAATGTATGAACATTTAAGAAAACGTTAAACAATTGGTCACTCTGGAGGGTTTGTGATATTAAACGGCCCAATCTAATTAATTTCGTGGGTCAAAATTATTTTAACAAAACCAAACGTAAGATGAAGAAAACGATGACGTTTACGCTGGCTATTGCCTGCTTTCTTCTGAGTGCTGTAACGATGCAGGCTCAAATCACTACTCCTGCTCCAAGTCCCTCTTCCACATTGATTCAAAAAGTTGGACTGACAGATGTTGAAGTTGAATACTCTCGTCCGGGAATGAAAGGACGTACCATTTTTGCTGCAGACGGATTAGTACCTTTCGGTGAATTGTGGCGTACAGGTGCAAATGCTTCAACAAAAATCAGCTTCAGCGATGAGGTGAAATTTGGCGGAGTTGCGGTGCCAGCAGGTAAGTATGCATTATATACGATCCCGGATGCTACCGAATGGACGATCATCCTTTACAAAGATATTACACACTGGGGAACACCGCCGGAGTATATGGAGTCAGAGGAAGCAGCACGTATTACCGTGAAGTCTTTCAAAATGGATATGACATATGAGTCATTCACTATTTCAATTGGAAACCTGAGTAATTCTGGTGCCACCTTAGGTATTCTTTGGGAAAACACCCGGGTAGCTATTCCGATTGAAGTTGACGTTGACAGCAAAGTTATGGCTGACATTGAAAAAGCAATGGCTGGAACATCAGCACGTGACTATTACACGGCAGCTTCATACTACTACGATGCCAAAAAGGATATGAATCAGGCTTTGGTATGGATTAAAAAAGCAAATGAGATGGATGCCAAATTTTGGCAATTGCGTCGCGAATCTTTGATCCTGGCCGAGTTGGGTCGTTACCCGGAAGCTATTGCAGCAGCAGAAAAGTCTAAAGCAATGGCACAGGAAGCAGGTAACCAGGACTATGTTCGTATGAACGAAAAATCCATTGCAGAATGGTCTGCTATGAAAGGTGGCAAGCCAGCTCCAGGTGGTAAAAAAATGAAAGAAGAGGCTAAGAGTAATTAAACAATAAACATGAGTCATTCCGAATTTTAGAGCGATCTGAAATTCGGGATGACTCATACTTTTATGCGCTGAAACTTCTTAGCCCAGTTTCTTATTCAGGAAATTAAAGAACCCGGCATAAAGCATAACTAATATGCAGCCGATGAGATTCAGCCACAGATAAGCCAAATCCAAATAACCGAAACGAGTCAGCCAGAAAATAAAAACGATCATTAACTCTCCACAAATGGCTGCCCAAAAAACTGCTCGTCCATTTACCTGTTTCATGAAAAAGGCTACCAGAAAAACACCCAGAATAGTGCCGTAAAAGAGGGAGCCAATGATATTGACAAACTCAATCAGATTGTCTGCCAAGGGGGCGACCATAGCAAAACTAAGTGCCAGTATCCCCCATAAAACGGTCATTAATTTAGACATGAATAAATAGTGCTGATCGGATTGTTCGGGACTGATGGATCTTCTGTACAAATCGACAATAGTGGTGGTAGCCAGTGCATTTAATTCGGAAGCAGTAGAGGACATGGCAGCGGAAAATATCACGGCAAGTATCAACCCGACCATCCCAATAGGTAAATATTTCATAACGAAGGAGATAAAGACATAGTCATCATCCTGCGTTTCCAAATCCGGATTAGCCTGTTTAATAACCTCCTTCGCCTCTTTTCGAACCTGGATATCCTGGTCGAGTAAACCCTGTATTGTCGATTGATGGCTTGTAATGGCTATTTCATCTTCCGCATTGATCGCGGTAATCAAATTTCGTATTTCCGTTTCTTTTAGCTGGTAAATTTCGGAGTGCTGCGCTTCCAGGGCCTGGTAATCGGCAGCGTATTCAGACGATTCTACCACCTTTACATTTGCCTGATTGAAGTGTAGTGGCGGCTGCACAAACTGGTAGAATACAAAAACCAGGATGCCAACAAAGAGCACCAAAAACTGCATAGGAACTTTGATCAGGCCATTGAAAAGCAAACCCAGCCGGCTTTCGGAAAGTGATTTTCCGGACAAATAGCGCTGTACCTGCGATTGGTCGGTGCCAAAATAGGAAAGGAAAAGGAAGGTGCCCCCCAATATACCCGACCAGAAATTATAGCGTTCATTGAGGTTAAATTCAAAGTCAACAACGTTTAATTTACCCATTTTTCCGGCGACAGCCACCGCATCCCCAAAACCAACATCCTTGGGCAACTTGAAAACAAGTATGATTGCTGCCGCAAACATCCCGGTCAGAATCACGATCATCTGTTGCTTCTGGGTCACACTAACTGCCTTTGTACCGCCCAACATCGTATAGACAATCACAATGACACCAATAAAGAGATTGGTAAATAATAAGGGAATCTCCAAAATCGAGGACAAAATAATGGCTGGTGCATAAATCGTGATACCGGCAGCCATGCCGCGTTGCAGCAGAAAAAAGATTGCCGTTAAACTGCGCGTTTTCAGGTCAAATCGTCCCTCCAGATATTCGTAGGCCGTATAAACGTTTAGCCGATAGTAGATAGGCAGAAAAAAGATGGCCAGAATAACCATTGCAATAGGCATCCCAAAGTAAAACTGCGCAAAGCGCATCCCATCCTCATAGGCCTGTCCGGGAGTAGAGAGGAAGGTAATCGCACTTGCCTGCGTGGCCATAATAGATAAGCCGATAGTCCACCAGGGAAGGTCCTTATCCCCTAATAGATAGGAACGGACATTATTCACGTTTCGGGTCTTCCAGATGCCGTAAGCCACAATTCCCAGAAGGGTGCCCAACATGATGAGCCAATCTAATAGGTGCATAGGGTGTGCTTTTGATCCAATATAAATTTCCGGTTAGGGAAACTCACGAATACATTTTGGTAAGTAGGTAAAACAAGGCAATGATGATCGCATGGCAGAACAGCACCAAGGCATACAGTCTTGGCCATGTTCCCATTATAGGCGGTGGATCATCTTTTATTTCCGGGCGATTTCTGGTCATGGTTATGGTTTTTCGTCTTGCCCCAGAGAAATGAGATTTGTAAATAAGCGATAGGCTCCCGGAACACCTGCCGGCAGCTGGCGGAACCAGGCATATCCGGTATAGATGTAAAAACCTTCCCCGTAAGGGGCTACCAATAAGCCACCATCCCTGGCTGGCTCACCCGGATCATTGCTGGAAAGGATGGCCGTATAGTGCTCATCCCATTGATCCGAAAAGTACAAGCCTCTTTCCTGGATCCAGCCATTAAAATCAGCGGATGTGATCTTATTTGGTGTATTCAGCACCGGATGATCTGTCGCCAGGAGTCTGACTTCTGCTTCCTCCACAGAAACCCGATCCCGTGATACCTCTATCGGGTAAGGTCCAATTTCTTCTCCGGGTACTTTAAGCCGGTGCGCTGTATTAAATTGTACGATCATTGTGCCGCCCTGCTCCACATATTGCATGAAAAGCGGCTGGGCAAACTCGATTCGATCGATCGTATTGTATGCTCTCACTCCGAGAATAAGCGCATCGTATGTCTTTAATTGATCCAGGGTGAGGTCATTTACCTCCAGTAAATCCACCTGATAGCCTATTTGTTCCAAGCTGGCTGGTATTTCATCACCTGCCCCCATGATGTAGGCAATCCGGTCTCCAGCCTTCTTTAAATCTACTTTTACTGCCCGGGCGCTGGCGGGTAATAAAATGGACTGAGTAGGAATGTGGTCATAATCTATGATGATTAAGGACCGATCAAATGTTTGATCTTCTGTAATTATCCGTGCGTGGATATCTGCTTCACTGGCGCCTTCCGGCGGAAACAGAGAAAAGGAGAAGGCTTTTTCTGCTCCTTTTTTGGCCAAATCTACCGGATAGCTGCGCGGGTCTGTTCGCCATCCTTCGGGTACAACTAATTCGACACGGCCACTCAATTGATCAATTCCGGCACGTACGATCACATCTACCGGTTTGGCAGCGCTATTCCCGAAAACGTAAACCGGGTCAGCAATCGACACAAAGGCTTTGGGAAGAATCTCAAAAGGGCTGTAAACTTCTCCGTCAACAGGGTCGGTTTGTTTGAATGAAACCGTGCGGGTATATTTAATAGGTACCCCGGCTATTACTAACTCAAAGGAGGCGGCGATTTCCCGAATGGTTTCCGGGAGTCCGCGAAGTTGTTGCTCTTCCACCGCATACATCCCAAGTGTTCCTGGTTTATCTAACCAGTAGGGACTGGTATATTCAAAATTTTCCGGAATAGAAAAAACGGTTTCGAAAGCCAGTTTTTCGTTTTGCAGGAGGTCTATTTTAAGCAGACTGTCTCGTTCGGTTGGCTCATAAATGATGTGATTTATCCAAACGGAAACGGGAGAGCGGTTAATGGCTTCCAATTTTAGAGTGACCTGTTCTCCGGGAGTAGCTGTTTGGTTTGCAGCGGTAGCGTCCAGGTACAAGCCCAGGCAGCCATAAATGATTTCATCAATTTCACCCAGTTTTAGCTTGCGCCAGTAATCATCCTCAATTTCCTGGATCATTTTTCGCGCTTGTAGCAGTTTATCTACGCTGAGATAGGGTTTGAAATAATCAAATTCAGCTTGTATTTGCTGTAACAGGGCACCGATTGGTGCTCCGCCCTCTAATCTGCTCCAATCTGTCGGGATTCCTGAAAAAGGATCATCGGGATTTTCAGGCCGATCGCCTTTTAGCAAATCGAGGTATTCCAACTGGGATCCCCGCTCAGGCGTGTTGCCCATACCCTGGCATTGGTGCATAGATCGGCTTTCTGCGGCAATTTCAGTATTGGATTTTCCAATCCAGGGGTAATAAACACCGACATCCAGTACGACCATGTTTGTTTTATCTGCTTCCGCGAATTTTTCCCGGCTTCCATAAAACCACCAGGAGGTATTCAGGAAAAGGCGCCGCGGTTGCCAGGTATCCACAAATTCCAGTTGCTCCGGAAAGGCATTCGGGTCACCGGCCAAATCAAATGCGAGGTAGGAGATTATAGCTGAGGCTGTATGATGCCCGTGGGTTTTACCGGCAGATTCATGATCAAATCGATTGATCACAATATCGGGCCGAAATTTTCGGATGGCCCATACTGCATCTGCCAACACCTCATCCTTGTTCCAGATAGCCAATGTTTCATCCGGATGTTTGGAGTACCCAAAATCATTTGCCCGGGAGAAGAGTTGTTCGCCTCCATCGATTCGGCGTGCCGCTAATAATTCCTGTGTTCGGATCACACCCAGCAATTCCTGGATCTCCGGACCAATAAGGTTTTGTCCGCCATCGCCCCTTGTAAGCGAAAGGTATCCGGCTCTAACTTTTCGTTCATTCGACAACCAAGAGATCATTCGGGTGTTTTCATCATCAGGATGCGCAGCTACAAACAGCGCAGATCCCAAAACCTGGAGTTTGGCAATGGCAGCGTGCAGGTCGGCAGATGTATATTGGTCTGGTTTTTGAGCTTGAAGAGATGTGCTGAAAAACAATAATATGCCAATCAAATATGCAGTAGTTCGAAGCATGGGTTTGAAATTTCGATCTTAAATTTTGAGAATCATTGGGGTGTGCATGAGAGGAAGTAGCAAGATACTCGAATAACAAATATAGAAAGTATTGCAGTGGGCTTAGGGGTGCAACTTTGTTAAAATAATCCTAAAACCGAATCCTGTTTAGGATACCCCTTTTGGAAAATATTGTGTAATATCGCCTCGATCTCAACAAAATCACATGGGCAACAAGAATAAATTCGTCTGTATTCATGGTCATTTCTACCAACCCCCGCGCGAAAATGCCTGGTTGGAAGCGATTGAACAACAGGATAGCGCAGCCCCATTTCACGATTGGAATGAGCGGATAAACTTTGAATGTTATGCACCAAATGCCTCTTCCCGTATATTAGACGATGAAGGATTTATCGTACGCATCGTTAATAATTATGCCAAGATAAGTTTCAATTTCGGCCCAACGCTACTTTCCTGGATGGAAATAGCCGACCCCCTGACATACCAATCAATTCAGGAAGCTGATCGACAAAGTATTGCCCAACAGGGTTTTGGTTCTGCCATCGCCCAGGTTCATAGCCATTTGATCCTTCCACTGGCAAATCGTCGGGACAAAGAAACTCAGGTTATCTGGGGAATTAAGGATTTTGAACATCGTTTCCAGCGCAAGCCGGATGGCATGTGGCTGGCTGAAACAGCAGTTGATACCGAAACCCTGGAAGTATTGGCTGAACAGGGTATTCGATTTACGATTCTGGCTCCACGCCAGGCAAAGGCTGTTCGGGCTATCGGAACTGAGCCCTGGGAGCAGGTGGATGACCGGAAAATTGAAACCCGGGTTCCTTATTTATGTAAGCTGCCTTCCGGACGGGAAATTACCCTGTTTTTTTATAATGGTCGGGTGTCGCAGGGCGTTGCCTTTGACGGACTGCTCAACAACGGCAAAGATTTTGCCCGCCGCATACTGGAAACTTTCTCCGAAAAGGATCGGGTACAGTTGGTACATATTGCAACAGATGGAGAAAGTTATGGTCATCATCACCGATATGGGGAAATGGCGCTGTCTTCCTGTATTGAGCAAATTGATAAAGACCCGAATGTCGAACTAACCAATTATGCGGCTTTTCTGGATAAACATCCAGCGAAGATGGAAGCGCAAATACATGAAAATAGTTCCTGGTCTTGTGCGCATGGGGTAGAGCGTTGGCGCAGCAATTGTGGTTGCCAGTCTGGTGGAAACCCGGATTGGAATCAAAAATGGCGGAAGCCTTTGCGCGAAACCCTAAACTGGCTTCGGGATCAATTAGTCCCCATTTTCGAAAGCAATGGGGAGAAGCTTTTAAAAGATGTTTGGGCAGCCAGGAATGATTTTATCAACGTTATTTTGGATCGCCGTCCGGAAGTGGTACATGCCTTTCTGGATAAACATACTATTCGTCCGCTGGATGAAGAAGAAATCCCACAATTACTCCGATTACTCGAAATGCAACGCAATGCCTTGCTGATGTTTACGAGCTGTGGGTGGTTTTTTGACGAGATTTCGGGAATTGAAACGCTGCAAATTTTGCAATATGCTAACCGGGCAATCTATTACGCCCGGCAGGTAAGTGGCATCAAACTACATCCGGAATTTCTGGAATTACTCGAAAAAATTCCGAGTAATGTAGATGCTAATGCAGCTGAAAGCTATCGCAAGAGTGTCATGCCTACCCGGGTGAACCTGGATCGGGTAGGCATGCATTATGCGACTACCCGACTCTTTAATGACAAGGGCGAAAACGAGTTGGATCTGTTTAATTATCGGGCCAAATCTGAAGTGTTCCACCGCGAAATTGCCGGTAATCATCGACTGGCCGTTGGCCGTACCATGGTCGAATCTAAGATTACCTGGTCGCGCAAAGACTTTAGTTTTGCCGTTTTATACCTGGGGCAACAAAACATTATTGGGAATATTTCCATTTCCATGGATCGCAAGAGTTTTGATACCATGGAACAGGATGTGTTTACATCCTTTAACCGCGCTAATCTGGGTGAGGTGATTGGTCATATGCAGCAATATTTCGGACCATCCACTTTTAGTATCTGGCACCTTTTTCGGGATGAAAAAAGGAAAATCCTCAAAGATATTACCGACCGGAATCTGGCACGTGCAGGGGTTGTGTTGCGCGAGATTTACAATGACAACTACCAATTGATGGGTGGTATCAAATACAGTGGCATTCCGATTCCGGATGACTACCTCAATGCAGTTCGTTCAGTATTAACAAAGGATTTGCTGGCTTTCTTCCAGACCGGAATTTTGCATGTGGATGAATTAGAGCGTCTGGCGAATGAGTTTGTAAAGTGGAATGTCAAACCCAGCCAGCGATCCAGGTTGAATCTGGCTGCGAGTGACTGTATTTTTCGGGAATTGACAAACCTGGAGCAAACAGCTGTTTCCCTGCCACAACTCCACCGGCTGATCCGCATGCTGGAAACCTTGCCAAAACTTGGTCTGGAGCCGGATATTTGGCAGAGCCAAAATTTATATTTCTCCCTGGTTACCGGCTTCCAATCCGGTTCCTGGGTCTTTTCCAGTCCGGATTGGGAGCAGGCATTTGTTCTGCTGGGGTCACTTCTGCGGGTGAAAACGTGAACCCGTTATTGAATTTTTAATGGCATCAAACGCTTAAACCTTCTGATTCAGCAGCTTCGCGTACCGCTTTGGCCACGGCCCAGGCAACGGATTCATTTAAGGTAGCCGGAATAATGTTCTCCCGACTTGGGTCTCGAAGGTGGTCAGCAATGGCATAAGCTGCAGCTAATTTCATGCCCGGGGAAATGCGTTTGGCACGCACATCCAGGGCGCCCCGAAAAATACCCGGGAACCCCAGCACATTATTAATCTGGTTGGGAAGATCAGACCTTCCTGTTCCGACAATAGCGGCGCCACCTTTTTTGGCTTCTTCGGGCATGATCTCCGGAATGGGATTTGCCAGACCAAAAATAATGGAGTCTTTGGCCATGGTTCGGATATCATCTGCGGTAAGCAGGTTTCCGACACTTACGCCAATAAAAACATCGGCTCCTACCAGGGCGTCTTTGAGATTACCTGTTTTGTTTTCCCGGTTTGTATGTTTGAGAATCTCCCTTTTAGCATCGTTTAGATCTGTGCGTGCCTCGTGAATGACGCCCTTGGTATCACAGAGGATCACATCATTTACGGCCAGACATTGAATACTATCAGTATTATCCACGCAGCGCAGCAGTCTGGCGATCGCAATTCCGGCAGCACCGGCACCATTTATCACCACCTTTAACTGGGTCATGCTTTTTCCGACAACTTTTGCCGCATTTAGCAAGCCTGCAAGTACTACGATAGCTGTTCCGTGTTGATCATCGTGAAAAACAGGAATACCCAAATCCTGTAGTCGCGTTTCAATTTCAAAACTCCGGGGAGCAGATATGTCCTCCAGGTTAATTCCGCCAAAAATGGGAGAAATCAGGCGGATGGTTTCAATGATTTTTTCGGTATCTTCCGTATCAATGCAAATTGGAAAAGCATTGATATTTGCAAAACGCTTGAATAACATGGCTTTCCCTTCCATGACAGGGATAGAGGCTTTAGCTCCGATATTCCCGAGGCCAAGAACGGCTGTCCCGTCTGTAACGATCGCCACCGTATTGCCTTTGATCGTATAGTCCCAGACCTTTTCCGGATCTTTAGCAATAGCCAGGCAAGGCTCTGCTACTCCCGGCGAATAGACCAGGCTGAGATCTTCGGTAGTTCGAACATCTATTTTAGGATCTATTCGAATTTTCCCTTTTAAACGAGCATGCAAATTCAATGATTCTTTAAAAAAGTCCATATAATCTTAAGTCTTTTAATCAGTTTATGTTAGCCCTTTAGGGTTGTATTTACTTTTACAGATTGGTGCAAGGTACGATGAACCGGGCATCGATTTGCTATTTCCAGCAGCCTGGATTTTTGCGTGTCATCGAGGTCGCCCTCTAGTTCAATTTCCCTGTCAAAGTAATCAATTTGGCTTTTTTGGTCTTCCGGATTTTGAAAATCTTCTGCGTAATCCTTATAATGGTTGAGTTGTACTGTCACTTCTTCAAGTGGCCATTTCTTTCTTCGGGCATACATGTGGATGGTCATGGCCGTACAGGCTCCCAAGCCTGCCGTTACGAGCTCATAAGGCGATGGCCCGAAATCATTTCCACCTACTGATTCAGGTTCATCTGCTGTGAGACTGTGTTTTCTGACCATCACTTCTGTTGTGTAACCGGTCTTACCCAGGCGTACAGCCACTTGTTTCTCCACATTCAGTTTTTCTTTTTCCGGCAGGTTGATGTAGCGTTTTACCCAACAAGCGATCATTTCACCGGCATAGATCGAATCCATTTTAGCACTGAGCAGGTGATCTGCGCCATCCAGGGAAATAAAGCTCTTCGGATGGAATGCCTGGTTGTATAATTTAGCTGCGTTTTCAATAGGAACAATTTGATCCTGTGGAGCGTGCATAATCAGAATTGCCTTGCGCAAATCCTTCAGTCGATCTCCCAAATTTTGTTCGCGGACGTCTTCCAGAAATTGCTTTTTCACTTTAAACTCCCTACCGGCAATAGAAACAGTGGCAACACCCTCTTGTTCGATGGTGTCAATTTCCGCACCAAGCAAATGGCTGACATGGGCCGGATCTGCAGGAGCAGCAATAGTGGTAATAGCCTTAATGGAGTCTATCTGGCTACCTGCACAAATAACAGCAGCACCGCCAAGTGAATGTCCGATGATCAGTTCAGGTGCTTTGTAATGTGTCTCCAGAAAATCTGCCGCAGCAATCAGGTCATCCACATTGGACGTGAAATTGGTGTCAGCAAAATCGCCCTCGCTATCTCCTAAACCTGTGAAATCAAACCGCAACACCGCTATGCCACCCATATTTAGGGCCCGGCTGATATTCTGAACTGCATTCAGGTTTTTGTTGCAGGTAAAACAGTGGGCAAAAATGGCATAAGTATGTGGCAGCTGATTAGCCGGCAACTCCAGGCTGGCGGAGAGTTCGTATCCTGCTTTATTGGCGAAATTGACCTTCTGTGCTTTCATGTCTTTGTTTATCGATTATTCGTTTAAACACCCGGGCATTCAGCCAGTTTAAATTTTTTGCCTGTTTGCCGAAAATTATGCCCATTAAATAGACCAACTCAAGAGAAAACCGAGTAAAATAATAGCGCCTTCCCCTGTTTTAGCGCCCGTCGTTTTTACATTGATTTCATAACCAAAAGCAACAGTTGGCGCAAATTTCAAACGATCAGATCCAAGTAAAAACCGGTATCCCAGCTCAGCAGTTGGTTGTATAACAAGGACCTTGCTGATTCCGGAATCTAAAATTTCCGGACCATCTCCGTCGTAGTCAATCCAATTAATTTGATTTCGCCAGAGGTCACAGCGGGCACCCGCAAAGATACCTGTGGTTTTATCACCAAAGTGTCGGCAATATCCTAGTGTGGCGCCAAAGCCCTTTCCTTTTTCATCATCTTGTACGCCAAAATCCTGATGATTGATAAACTGGAGCCCCAGCCGCAGGTGTATGGCATCTTTTTCTGTTAAAAAATAAGTCGCCCAAACCCCCGGGATAATTCCGGTAGGATAGGCCTGCATTTCAAACCCTAACTCAACATGTCGGTTTGACAAATTTGATTGCGCCGCGAGTAACAAGGGCAGAAAGCACAAAGCCGAAAGCAGATAATATTTTCTATCCATGCTTTTTGTTGAAAGATAGGAATCTCTTACCTTTTCTATTGTCGGACATTATTCAGGAAACTTGCGATCGATTTTTTAAGTTTGTACTCATTCTAACGTGAAAAAAAATAAGTGTGCCAGAACTAAATGGAATACCGTTCTCAGAACCCTTAGCTTCCTGGCTTGCATCTAAACAGGTGCACTTTGATTTAAAAAACGAGGAACTAAAGCGGATTCCAACAAGTGCTCCATTTATCCTGGTAGCCAATCGCCTGTTGGATGGTGTTGATGAAGCCATCCTTATGGGGGTGTTGGAATCACTGAAGGTTCCTTATCAGGTTCTATCGTCTGTTTCTGCCTCCATACCGGAATCACACCAGCAATTTCAACTCCATCAAATACATGAAACGGGTGAGTCTCTGCCGGTTTTCGATCGTATCAGATCGCTCTTTCGAAAATTAAAAAAGGGAGAGGTAAAGGAAAATTTACTTGTCATAATAGACTTTCCGGTTGGTCGAATTGGTGAATTTCGTTCTACCCGCTCCATGCAGAAGCTCTTTCAAAAATTGAAGGAGTTGGATCGTCCGATTGTTCCTGTTCGGATATCTTCTTCTGATCCGGCGCTCTTAACTTCCGGGGTTGGGGGCCGATTATATAGCCGATTGACCAATCAGGCCCGGAAAATAGAAGTCCGTATTGGGAACCCGATCCGAATTGAGGATCAGAACCAATTTGAAAATCCATCTCGGTTTAGCCGATATGTGCGGAGTAAAATCTTTGCATTGGGCAGTTCCCTGGAAGTACGTAAATTTTTCAATTTCCCCTTTCGGGATCGATCTGTTCCGGAGGAGGCGATTGCAGAACCAATAAACAGCAAAAAAATAGCAGAAGATATTCGGCAGTTGGCGTTCCACAACCTCTTGGCTTCGCAGGGGCCCTTTGATGTGTTTTCGGCTTCAGCCGTAGAGATCCCAAATGCACTATTTGAAATTGGCCGACTGCGGGAACTAACATTCCGGGAAGTAGGAGAGGGCACGGGAAAAAGCCGCGATCTGGACGAATACGATCTGTATTACAATCAGCTGATTATCTGGGATCGGGAAGCAGAACGGATCATCGGAGGCTACCGAATGGGCCTGGGGCGGCAGATATTTGACCAAATGGGTGTACAGGGATTTTATGTGCACAGCCTATTCCGAATAGAGGAAGGGTTTTACCCGATTATGCAACAGTCGGTAGAGCTTGGCCGCTCGTATATCATCCCGGAATATCAAAAAAAACGCTTGCCCCTGTTTTTGCTCTGGCAGGGCATTTTAGCTTTTTTATTGCAGAACCCACATTATAAATACCTCTACGGACCAGTCAGTATCAGCAAGTATTATTCGAATATTTCCAAGAGTTTGATCGTGGCCTTTTTAAAGAAATTTTACTTTGATAAGGACCTGGCGCAATTCCTGAGTGCCCGAAAACCATTCAAAACAAAATTGGAAAAAGTAGATATTGATTTGCTCATGGATCATCTGGGGGAGGAGGTACGGGATTTGGATACGATCATTGAAGACATTGAGCCGGATCATTTTCGAATTCCGGTTTTAATGCGGCAGTATATCAAGATGAATGCTCGTTTTATCAGCTTTAATGTGGATCCCAATTTTTCGGATGTGTTGGATGGATTTATCCTGCTTAACCTGGAGGATGTACCGTATCCGATGATTGAAAATTTGATGCGCAAAGAGAAATAATTTAGCGCTTGTTTAAAAAACCTCCAATAGTTTATATATCCATGTTTGCATTCCTTCGGTTTTTTGGTTTTCTGTTTATTACAATTTGGTATCTGACTCCCATTCTGCTGCGCGCTGCACTCCGGGGTACCGACTTAAACCATGCCCTGGAATATCGCCAACGCTGGGCACATCAAATCACCCGAATGCTGGGGATGCGCCTGCGGGAACGCGGTTTGCCCGTCTGTCAGGACACTTGTATTTATATGGGAAATCACCGATCCTACACAGATCCGGTCATTGCCTTGCGGCAAATTAAGGCGCAACCTGTAGCGAAGGCAGAGGTATCCTCCTGGCCTATGGTTGGCTTTGCCGCACGAAATACCGGCGTTATGTTTGTCAAACGGGAAGACAAATCCAGCCGCCGAAATACACTGGATACCATGAGTGCAAGCCTGAAAGCAGGATTTTCTGTATTGATTTATCCGGAAGGCACCACGCATATTGATCCGCAAACGCGTCCGTTTAGAATGGGGGCTTTTGGCCTGGCGGCGAAAGAGGGATTTCCAATCGTACCTATGGCCATTGAATATGGCCGCGACGGGGATGCCTGGATTGGCGATGATACATTTTTACCGCATTTCTTCCGCACCTTTAACCAGCGTTATACGGATGTCTGGATAGAGTATGGCGCGCCCATTCTGGATTCAGACGCTGCGGTTTTAGCCCAAAAGACCGAAGACTGGATTAATGAGAAAATAACCGGCTTCCGGGAGGAGCGGCTGGCAGCGCAAGCTAGCGCGAAGTAGCACAAAGTGTCGGCAGTTTTGATCCCGGTGGCCCTAAACGGCGTATCGGTTGCTCCTTGTCGAGGTAAAAAAGTTGCCAATCATTATACAAAACGGATTCCCCACACAGGGCAATCGGTTCTCCCGTATAATCAAGTAAGAGGCTATTAGCCGGCTGCCCATCCGCATCTAAAATCAGGAAATATTCTTCTGTATCGCCGGAGCCTCTGGCTTTAAAAACAGCTGGAATACCGCCCGAGAGACAGCGCACAGCACAGGATTTATGAGGTTTTCCTTCTGCCGGTTTCATGACACCGAAAAAACATTTGGAATCCAGAATTTCTCCGAGTAATGTCTGCCGTTGTCTATCAGAATATTGTACTTCAAGTTCCTGTTCTTCGCCTGTTTCCAGGAGCGCTTTTTCACCTTGTGTCAATTCCAGGACGGCCTTTCCATCAAAATAAATTAGTGTTCCGGCGAGTCGTACGGTGTGTTTATCGAGCGATTTGCCGGCCGTTTTTTCCCACTGATCCAGCAGCGGGGCTGCACCCCGTTTTCCGGCATCTACCAAAAGGATGCGTTGCTGACTTTCTACGGCGCCATCCTGCTGGTGGATAACCAGGGAGGGCACCGGCCATCGCTCAAGCACCCCGCTTAATTCTCTGGGGGAGCCGTATTCAAAAGAGGCAGTTGAAAAAGGACCTTGTGCAAAGGCAATGATTCCTGCGGCCAATATGGCAATAGCCAGCAGAAGCCAGAATCCCTGTAACTTTTTTCTTTTATACGATGGTGTCGGATCCGCTTGCCAACCAATATAGAATTCGTCCATGGTTCGTACTTATTTTGGTGGGATTAAAGCAGGTGGAAGGGGCGTACCTTCCGGGAATGGATTCGGGTTTACCAGAACCATTCCCTGCGAATTTACCTGAAGCGCATAGGTAGCCACCTTTTCGGTGAATGGTGGTGGTGAGCAACCAGACTCCGGGAGGTATTGATACCCATGCCAGGGACAGGTGATGCAACCAGCTACAATTTTGCCTTCGCCTAAGGGGCCGTGCTGGTGTTTGCATTGGTTGCGCACCGCCGATAGTTTTCCCTCATACTTAAAGATGGCAATTTCTTCTTTTCCGACCTGGATGATTCGTGCCCGGTTTTCGGGAATTTCATCTACATGACAAACGGGGATTAAGGCAGCAGCAGCAGCTTTTTTTAGGGGCTTTCGCCGAAAGGCGGCCAGTAGATGGAAACTCGTCACACTGACAGCTCCAAAGCCCAATAAAAACAGAACAGCAGGGGCGTGTTCCAGTTGAATCACCCCCAATAAAACATGGGCAAACAGGAGCAGATAAACCAAATAAACCCCCATGTGTAAAGCCTTCCAAACCGATGGCCCCAGATTTTTTAGCCAGAAATCATGGCTACTGGCAGCCATCAAAAAGAGAATAATTAAGGCAAAAAACCCAAGTATTTGAAACGGGAAAGCCGGGAGTATCCCGTAGTTTGTATTTGCCAGAAAAAGGGATGCCAAAATAGGTGCATCTCCCAGTGCATGAAACTGGATGAGGCTGAACACCGCGTGGATAAGGGCCAGGAAAAACATGGTCACTCCCAGGTGTCGCCTGTTGTAGAGTAGCGGTAAAAAACGTTGATCAAGTCGGTACAGCGGACCAATAATCAGGATCAGATGGAGCAGGACGAAAGCAGCAGATGCGGTCATCCGGATGAGGAGCGTTTCGGCGGTTATCTGCGGATGTACGAATAGGCTAATGGCGGCAAAAGCAATAAAAAACAGTCCTAAGCCGAGTAAAAATGCCCGATCGTATTTCCGTTTTTCCGGATTCCAGAGAATGGGTTTATAATCAGCGCTCATAATGATTTTAGCTGGATTGAATGCCAGGTTTTCTGGTTTATCTGATCGAAAAATTCCAGGGTTTTCCCGAAAGGGGAATAGGTCTCCGGCAGCTCATACTGGTAGGTTTTTAAGGATCCAAGCGTACCTAATCGGACATCTCCAAGCCGAAGCAGGGTGTTTGGAGCCGCGGAAGCCTGTTTGAGCGAGACCAACAAGCGGCACTGATTATTGGCATTCAGGCAAATTACTTTGACCTCTGCGACTGCATCATCTGCCAGGGATTCTGCACCAGAGTAGCCTTCCGGATAGGGTAAAAGTTCCGGGTTGATCGGGATTTCCGGTATCGCCCGGAGCGCTAAAAAGAACAGGACTGGAATGGCCAGTGCCAGGCTAAGCCAGATGCCTTTATGCGTTGTTCGGAAAGAAGGTTTCATGCCTGGATCCATTTTTTTAACAAAACCGGCCAGAAAGCTACGCTACCCGGGAAAAGAAAAAGACGGAGTCCAAAAGACGCGTTTAAGGCATCCGGGTCTATCTTTCCAATCCCTTTCCAGAGAAATAGGCAGGCAAATAAAACTCCGATGCCGGCATAGATTCCGAGGAGTGCCAAAAAGGCGGTGACAGCAAATTCCATTTGGCTAATTTACCGAAAAAGGAGTGGAATCATTCTATAAAATTGATAAACACTCAGGAGCAGAAAAAGGGCTCCGATGACCTTGTTGACGTAAGAGGCTACGTTTTTGGATCGTTTGATGATAAAATCTGCCAGACAGGCATAGACGGCAAAGAGACCAAAACCGCCTGCCATTCCGCCAAGGGAAAAGATAGCTATGTTGGTATAACTGAGGTCGAGCAGATCGTTGGTATTGAGATAGGTACTAATAAAGATCCAGTAGGGAAACACTAAAACATTGAGGCTGCTCACAGCCATCCCGCGAAAAAAAGTACGGTATTTTGGCACGTCCACGCCCTGACCCGGATTTACGGGTTTGGCGTAAAAGAAATAATAGATCGTCAGGCTGACAAAGATGATTGTAGCGAGCACATTCAGTGTCATATCAAAGGCGGGGCTACCGTTGATGATTGATGCAAATTTAATGGCTACAAAAATTTGAAAGAACTCCACAAAAGCGGCTCCGAGTGCCATGAGAATGCCAGCCGGGCGGCCGCGGCGGATAGACATTTCGGCAACGCTCATGTTAATCATTCCTGCAGGCATAGAGCCAACGAAGCTGATTCCAAGGGCGGTGAGAAAGTATAAAATAGGTCTCAAGATGGAAGTTGATTTTTTGCTACTGCTCGGATTTGCTGCATGTATCGGGCATAATTTCGATAGTATTTCAGCATGCCGCTCCAGGATTCTGCTTTGACTCCCCGGGCTTTTTGTAGGCGGTAAATTTGAAAAATGACTTTCCAATGTCGGAAAATTTCCGAATATTTTTTCCGGATAGGAATTTTTGGATCGTAAATGTGGGCAGGTTCTGCTCCTATTCCGTTGAATTCCAGTACTTTAAACTGCTGTCCTTTTTGGAGTAATTCCATACTTTGGCAACGGAGGTCAAATCGGCCATAAAACATATCCTGCATTTGATCGATCAGTTGATCAAACACCGTTTCCAATTCCGGGCTAATCCAGTCATTCCCATTTAGAAAGGTAGTTCCGCGAACATGGTTGCCGATGGGTTCGAGTATGATCTTTTCGCCGACAGGCAAAACCTGCTCCAACAGCTGCGGTTGTTCTTTTTTAAATCGGTCTAACTGTTTGCTTGCCCGAAAATCAGCGGCCATCCATGCACCGATAGTGGTTTTGCCGTCGCCGGAAAAATGTAGAAACTCCTTTAGGCAGATCGAGGTGATTTCTCCTTTTTTTGCGCCGGGTAAGCGGTAGTAAAAAATGCTGGCTTCAACCGGAAGGGAGATATATTCCTGAAGTATCCAATCAATTGGGTGGGCATTAAGATGCTCGATTAATTCCAACTCATCCCGGATGATTTTAACGAGCAATCCGCGTTCACCTACATCTGGTTTTGCAATAATCGGAAAAGATAATCCGGCTATCCGGACTTTCTCTGCTACCTGTTCCAGGGGCTCCTGATTTGAGAGGAAGAGTGTTATGGGCAGGTATCTTTGGGGAATGGTTTGTAGTATTTGAATTTTGCTTTCGCTAAACAAGCCGCCGGTTTGAATGCCTGGATTGGCGGTCGTGAAAAAAAATGGGTGGCGGCTGCGCAGGGCAAACCACATCCAGATACACAGCAAGGGCGCATTAGATAACCATAAAGGCCAATATTCCCATTCCAGTCGCTGACGCCAAAAGGGTTTTGCGGAGTGTGTTTTAGGAGTCAATGGATTCAATTTCAGTCGTGATTCGGGAGCAGGGAAATAGAATCTCCCTGTGAAATTATTCCGCCCCGGATAACGCGGGCGGTTATGCCTCCATGTCCGCGCATGGCCTGGTATCCCCCCGGGCCCAGATTTTCTTCCATTCGGGAACAGGGGTGGCAATGGCCGGTCATTTCGAGGATCACTGAATCACCGATTTGAAATTTGTGATCGGAAAATGCCAGGAGGTTGATACCGGAAACAAGTAAATTTCGTCGGGTGAGGGTCGGATCGATTTCTTTTCCGAGTAAATTGGATACGGCGTCCAGGTGTTCTGCCTGGATGAGGGTCACCTGGCGTTTTTTATTTTTTCCGGAATAGTGATCACCTTCAAGTCCGTTTTCTATACTGATGCTGATTTGAGGGAGGCTTTCTACTGTGCCGCGCCGTTCGGCACGCCGGGTAATCAGTAGAATACGGCCACGTTGCGGGATCGTATTCTGAAGCTCTTTGATGATGTATGCCATGCGGCAAAGGTAGGGAATCCGTTAGATTCGTTACTCCTGAAGAAATGCCGAATCTAACGGATTTGACGGGCGTTTTAGATCGAGTCTAATTCGGCTTTCCGCTTTTTAATAAGCTTGTTTACCAGGAGGGTCTGGCCTTCCAAATCGGAGGTAACCAGGAGTAATAATTCTTTTTTGCCTTTGTAGGAGAAAAAGATTTTTTGTCCGACATCCAGGATGACACCACTATTTGACATAGGAGAAAGGTTGGGATTCATCACACCCGGAATTTTCAGAGGGATGGATTCCATAGAACCGTTTCGCAGGGTAAAGGTGACCGGGTCTTGGGCTTGGAGGCTTGAATATTGGGGCATACCGAACGCAAAACCGACAGTAATTGCTACCAGGAACAGGAAGTTTTTCATACAGTTGTTCTTTTAAGGTGATCGAAATAAGTATCGGCATACATACGAGGCCAATACAAATTTGGATCTTTTCATGTGCCCGGTGGAGTACAAGCTAATTCAAAATCAATATGGGTTTAGTATCCCATTGCCCGGAATCAGAAAGAATTTGGAGGTAGTAAATACCGGTGGCTAAATCCTGTACATCCAATGCATTTCCGGATGTTTTGGAGAAGTATTTTTGAACGGATCCCGTTTCAGATACGATGCGGATACTTTGGATATGCTGCTGATCGCAGGTGTAAAAAAGGGTGCCACTACGCACCGGATTTGGAAAAACCTGGATCGCGCTGCTGTTTAAAGTGGTGAGGCTGTTTATTATAGGCTCTATGGCAAAACCATAGACTTCAAGTGTAACAGATTCCGTATTTGCAGCAGCAAAGAGTTGAAACCAGCCGTAGCGGGTGTTCGCTCCTTCCGTAAACCGAAACCCCATATACCCTTCTGCTTCCGGAAACCAATTGCCGCCATAGGTTTCTCCTGCAAAACCAAAATAATGATAGGCAATGGAGGCGCTATAGTTGGTCAGCCAACTGGAATCTGCTACAATCGGATCGCCCATGTTTAGATAGGTAAGGTTCAGGCTGTCATACATGACCTCTGTATGTGCGTTTAAACATTGCACCATGATCACCGCTCCACCAAAATCTGGCACATTTGACAGTGTTGAAGAAAAGGCTAAATCATAAATGTCGTCTCCATTTAAATCAACGGAATCTGTAAAAACGGTATAGTTATCTACCGGATTAGAGGCCATCGATTGTACAATTGTCAGTGCAGTGTATTCCAGTCCGGTAGAAACTCCGGCCAGAACCTGGGCTTGTAGAGCAGTAGCGAAAGCAAAGGATAGTATAAAAATGGAGCAGGTAATTTTAGTTTTCATGGTATTGTTTTTTGTAAAGATACGAGCGGTCAATATTGATCTTTTATAGTTGAGGCATTTTGATGGCAAGCTATTTGACTTTCCTAAAGTTTAATTTAGAAGGTGTTTAAAAAAGCCTCCATTGGAATGAAAATTCAATTCCCGGTACCTCAGCAGGCATTCTTAAATAACTTATTTGTTAAAATCAGACCGAACAGTGTTACTCTGTTTTTGGTTTTAAGTCAAATAGAGGAAAATCTTTCGATATTTGACCAGAGAGATTTTCTACTATCTTTATCGGTAACAAATCAAATGATTTTAATAATGAGAAGGACTTTGAAATTTTCCATTTGTTGCATCTTTTACCTCCTGGGTTCTTCTTTCGCCGCAGAAGCTCAAATTCAAGGAAGTTCTACTGAAAAGGGAGATTCTTTCAAGCTTGAGAAGCATGTCCCTAAGGGAAGTGGCACGAGTGGGCCCCCACCACCTGCGTTTGGAACTGATGGCAAGGCAAAACGCTATTATATTATTCAGCTGGCCCGATTCGAAAAAATGTACACGATTCCGGAAGAGTTTCCAAGTGGAACGACTCTGTGGTTAAATCCGGATATCGGTGTGGAAGCAATCTTGATCACTACCCAAATGTACCGCACTTACGAAACAGCTTATGAAGCGGCGGAGAAAATTAAAAAGGAGGGTAAATATCCAAGCGCATTTGCCCGGCCACATCCTTTTATGGTCAAGTATGAATAAAAAAAATACGCTGCCTTCCTAAGAAGACAGCGCACATTCCAGCTAATTGTAAAGAAAATCTTTGTTCGAGTTCAATCTCGAATTTGGGTTACTGTACTGTTAGTTTTTTAGTGAGCAGCGTGTCGCCCTGGCGAACAACTACTGCATACAGTCCCCTTCCAATTCCTGCTTCTGTCAGTTGAAGGTTAATGGCTTGATTTCCAAGAACGTTTACCGATTGTTGGTAAACAGTTCTGCCGGTCCAGTCATAAATTTCAACAGACACTGAATTTTCAAATCCTTCTAACCGAAGCGTAACAGCTCCGTTTGTCGGGTTCGGGAAAAGATCAAAATCCCGGAAGACTTCCTGGCCGTTTGCCAGTAACTCCATGAACTGAATATCTTCCGGACTGAGATTCGGACCGTCGCAGGCATCACCGATGCCGTTGCCATCCATATCTGCCTGATCAGGGTTTGAAGTAAGCGGACAGTTATCGCATAGGTTACCTACACCATCACCATCGCGGTCTCCCTGGTTGCCATTTGATACAAACGGACAGTTGTCCACATCGCCACAAATACCATCTCCGTCTATGTCATTGTCCGGATCATTCGGGCAGGTATCACAAGCATCACCAATGCCGTCACCATCGCTATCCAGTTGGTCAGTATTGGCTACAAAACGACAGTTGTCACATTTGTTGCCAACATTATCACCATCGTTATCAGCTTGGCTTGGATTACTGGTTGACGGACAATTATCGACTACATTATCGACTCCGTCGCCGTCAAGATCTACCAACATGCCGCTGCATTCTCCTGTACCTGAACGTGGTGGTGCCAGGTATGGGAAACTACTTGTAAAAGGCTGGTCATTTGCTTCAACACCAGTGGTGTAGGTAATCACATCCAACAGGTCCTGCGTTACAGGGTTTGGATCACCGGCAATATAATCGTCATACCACAGGCCAATTGCAGCTAAAACGGCTCCACTGACTGCTTGTAATTCAATACGTGTTACATCATCCTCCAGGCGGCGACCGTTCGGGAAACCATCCATATTTGGAATGAATTCCAGGTCTGCATTATCTGCATACGGGGAGGTAGTCAATCCGAGTACAGCTGCCTGAATTAATCCTTCAGAGCTAAAATTAACGTCGTCTCTTTGAGTTGGCGGTACGGCCATGTTCAATCGTAGCATATCGCCACCATTCGGTAAAAAGTTGTTTACGAAAGGCTTACCTACAGCCAGCGGGTTACCCATTTTTCCGGTTGCCAATTGATATGGCGGGAAATTTGGAACACCTGTATGGAATGCCGGCCAAAGGTCAACCGAACGTGGTTTGCCAGGGCCAGGCAATAAAAGGGTACCGAAAATGGCATCATCCAATGCGGTGCCGGCAACTGCTGCGGTGCCTTTCAGACTATACAGACCGTCTTGTAAATTACCGAAGTCAAATGCTTGTAGTGAATTCCGTTGAATACGCAAGGCGGATAAAGCAGGTACTGCCGTTCCAAAAAGCGCATCATCCATGTAAAGTGCCAATTCCGGATTGTAGAAATATTCATCCAGGGTGGTTTCAGTAAATTCGTCGTAAGGCGTAATGGCATTCCAGTAATCTTTACTTCCAATCGGAATAACCGCTTCGTTTGTCAAAGGCATTCCCAAACGGGAAACCTGAACCCAGTCGCCGGAGTAAGTTGGATCACCATCTACAGACAGGGTACGTACTTGTGGCCGACTGGCAGAAGCCCATACACCAATCACGTAGTCAGAATCCAGAATGCTGGTCGGCATGGCTGGCGCACCTGCTTTCAATAAAGTCGAAATAGGTACCTGAATAGCGAGTGCACTTACATTGTAACAAGCGAGACCATCTTTCGCGGTGCCGTTTTGGCGTGGCGCATCACCCAGGTCGAAAATTCCACCAAGGTCAACAAAAAATGGATCGTCAACAGGACCGGCAAAAACCTTTTCGCCACTGGAAGCTGTCATGATAGACGCATTCATCAGGGCAGCATAGGTCGTGTTTAATCCAACCGCAGAACCAATTGACCGAGGGCCAATATTGTTTGGTGGAACAATGCCATTCATTACGATCACATCAAAAGTCATTCCGCCATCCAGGCTACGCTCCAGGGTATATGTTACCTTTTGGTTTTGTGCTCCCAGGCGAATATTAAAAAAGGTGGTCGGATCTTCATTTGTAATCGTGAACGTAAATCGGTAGGTAATTTCATCGCCCGGAATTGCTGTATCGTTGTCGATATGAATTTCGTAGCGAATGTTTTCACCAAAAGAATAATAATTCGGTCCGCCATGAGGTAATTGAAGCGGTACATATGTTGCGATCAATGTGATCATATCGGGTGCATCCGGACTGCGGAATGCGTAGAGGTCAACATTGTCAGCAAGTGGATCATCAGCGATAAGTGGCGCCTCCCGGTGGCTGGAAGACCAGCTGGCCTGCCCAAGCAGACAAAACAGTATAACGGGAAGGCAATACCTCCAAAGTTTATATGATTTCATTTCTTTTAAATTTAGATACATGGAAAAAAATTACTGTCCAACCTCGGTTCCTCTCCACGGAGAAGCCAGGTAAGGGAAAGAGCTTTTAAAAGCTACATCATTCGCGTTGACACCTGTACGGTAGGTCAAAACATCCAGAAGGTCTTGTGTAACCGGATTTGGATCTCCGGCGGTGTAATCGTCATACCAGAGGCCAATAGCTGCTAATACTGCACCTGAAACGGCTTGTAATTCGATTGCTGTTACATCATCCTCCAATCGACGACCGTTCGGGAAACCATCCATATTTGGAATGAATTCCAGGTCTGCATTATCAGCGTAAGGCGAAGTGGTTAATCCAAGTACAGCTGCGGTAATTAATCCCATCGGACTAAAGTTTGCATCATTTCTCGGTGTTACCGGTACTGCCATGTTGAGGCGTAACATATCGCCACCGTTTGGCAGGAAGTTGTTGATAAATGGCTTGCCTTCAGCTAATGGGTCACCCATTTTTCCGGTAGCCAGTTGGTACGGACGTAAATTAGGTACGCCTGTGTGGAATGCCGGCCAAAGGTCAACAGAGCGTGGTTTGCCGGCGGCAGGAAGCAACAGTGTACCAAATATGGCATCATCAAGCGCTGTACCATCCAGTGCCGGGTTTCCTTTTAGGATATAAAGTCCGTCCTGTGTATTTCCGAAATCAAATGCTTGTAGTGAATTGCGCTGAATACGGAGTGCTGACATAGCCGGAACTGCTGTTCCAAAAAGCGCATCATCCATGTATAATCCCAGTTCAGGATTGTAGAAATATTCATCCAGTGTTGTTTCAGTAATTTCGTCGTAAGGACTTAGACGGTTCCAAAAATCTTTGGATCCTACCGGAATAACTGCTTCATTGGTCAAAGGCATTCCCAAACGGGAAACCTGAATCCATTCACCACCATCAATAGGCGATGAACCATCAGTTTGAAGGGTACGTGTCATCGGGCGGCTGGCAGAGGCCCATACACCAATCACATAGTCAGAATCCAGAATGCTGGTTGGCATAGCAGGCGCGCCCGCTTTCAACAGCGTACTAATTGGAACCTGGATAGCAATTGAATGTACATTGTAACGCGCTAAACCATCACGATAGTTACCATCGGCCCGAGGCGCATCGCCCAGGTCAAATATACCGCCGAGGTCAACAAAGAAAGGATCATCAGCCGGGCCACAAAATACTTTTTCGCCACTGGAAGCAGTCAGAATAGCTGAGCTGATCAGGGCGTCGTAAGTTGTTCCAAGTCCTACACCGGATTCGATGGAGCGTGGGCCAATATTTGGAGGCGGCACGATACCATCAGAAATGACAATCTGAAAACTGGAGCCACCATCAATACTCCGCTCGAGCGTATAGGTGGTTTTTAAGTTTTGTTGTCCCAGTCGGATGTTGAAAAAGGTGGTTGGATCTTCATTAACGCGTTGAAAGGTAAACCGATAAATGATTTCATCACCCGGAAGGCTTACATCATTATCAATGTGAATTTCGTAGCGGATGTTCTCTCCGAAGGTGTAGTAATTTGGTCCGCCATAAGCAACTTCCGCCGGGATATAATTGGCGATAATTGTAATGGTGTTTGGATTGTCCGGACTTCGGAACGCATACAAATCGGTGTTGTCAGCCAGTGGGTCGCTGGCGATAAGCGGCGCTTCCCGGTGGCTCGACGCAAAAATGGGGAAGCTGATTAGTCCTACCAGGAGGGCTAGCCAAAATCTCCGCTGAACAAATGCATCGAAGGTGATTTTTAAATTCATGATTAGAGGTTTAATAATGTAAATAGTTTACCAGCCTTTGCCAGTGCAATAGTTTAGATAAACCGGAATAAAAAGGGAATCGGCCTAAATCAGCAATTTTCACGCTGTCCGGATTGCCTTACATGACTATTTACGGGGATAAACCTCCAAGCGGTTTTGGAAGGAGTGGTTTTTATTTTAATTGGTCAAGAGTAAAGGGTCTCAACTCTCAATTATCTAATAACTCTCAACTACCTAATAACAACAAACCGGGTAACCTCTTTAGTAATTGGAGTAGAAAGCACGAAGAAATAGGTGCCCTGTGGCAGCTCCAATCCGGCCAGCGAAATCTTGTGGTGTCCGACAGATTGGGTGCCACTTAGTACAGTTTGGATAAACCGACCCTGGATATCCCGTATCTCTAGTTGTACTGTGGTAGAGCTTGGCAATGAAAAATGCAGCACAGAAGCCGGTGTCACCGGATTTGGATAAACCTGCATCTCATAATACGGACTAACCGGTTCGATGGTATTGGAAGGTAATTCCAGTCCGACAAAAACGACATTGGGTCCGACCGGGATTGCCAGTGTGTCTGTTTGTTGTGCGTAGCCAATATCTGCGGGACTGGAGATAAAGGGCGTGCTCACAATCTCGGGTGCATTCATGAAGTTGGGGTCGTATTTGGTTATTTGTGCAGGAGACCAGGATGAAATGTAAATATTCCCGGCTGCATCATCGTCGATCCCGTCCACATTCGTCAGGCCGGTGTTAACAATCGTACTGACAGAATAATCAGAGAGGTCAACCGCTTTAATTGCCGAGCTGCTCCCCCAATTAACAAAAAGCAAGCGCCCAATCGGATCTTCTACATATAATATTCCATTTGGGGTACTCACCGTGTTATTTACGATGATCTCCCAGGAGGGATTATTGAGATCACTCACATCCACCTTATAAATCTTCTTTGCGGAAAAATCGGTCACGTATAGGGTTCCATTTCCATCATTGGTAATGCCGTTTAAAAATGCGACACCCGGAATGGAAAGAGTCATTACCTGCGCCTCTGTATCCAAATCAAAACCGCGAAGTGTATTATTGTCGATGGCAAAAAGGGTGTTGCCCATGATTTCCAGTCCGTGGGTCGCACTACCAGATCCAAAATAGGTCAGGGTTCCATCAGCTGCGCGAGCCAGAATGCTTGTCTGATTACCTGCAAGCCAGCGATTTTGCCCCGGGTCGTATTCGACACTTTCCACCATCATATAATTTTGGGCAAATGAGCAGAATGGGAGTAGCAACAAAAAGGGCAAAAAGCGCATAGGATACTTGTTTATATTTTTCAACTACAAACATAAGTAGTTAAATAGAAAAACCCCTTCCGGATTGCTCCGAAAGGGGTTTTTGTTAGCAAATGACAATCTTATTGTTTTATAAACCTCAGATTGATTACTTCTTCATCTGTTTCAATGCTCAGGAAGTAAATTCCCTGGCTCAAATCGGCAATATTGAGTGTCTCATTATTGTCGGTAGAGCGTGGGATCATCACCTCTGCACCATTGACTGCAAAAACGCGAATAGCACGTACATTCATCGTTGTTGGTATATCCAGGTTCAGCTCACTGGAAGCCGGGTTTGGATACATATTGATGGTTGTTTCTTCTTCCTCGAAGTTAAACTCATTGAGTCCAAATGAAGCAGGCGCATTAACTTCTTCTGTTACAACTACCGGATCTGCAGTAGCTGGTAAAGAGCTACAGTTACCGCTAATAGTAACCAGATCAATATAAACCATATCATTGTTTGCACTGGCATCACACTGGAAGCGGAACTGCGCATTAGATGTCAGACCAGAAGTCACCGTGACCGTTGCTACATAGAAGGTGTTATTGTTAAAGCTGGTTCCGGCAGCCCAGGCTGCGATAGTTGTCCAGCCAGAACCATTATTATAACGCAACCAGAAATCTTCTCCATTTTCCATGCTTCTTGCATAGAAGTAGAAATTCACATCAACAGAGCTATATTGACTCAGATCGTAGGCAGGGGAGGTCGTTGAAGATGAAGTCCCCGAGTTATCCCGGATACGAATCGCATAGCTTCCGTCCCAGGCATAACTGCTGGCACCTCTGGCACAATCGCTACCTCCATCTGCCCAGCCTTCCCAGCCAGATTCAAAGGAGAAAGTAGCACTGCCAGGAGTACAGCCACCTGTCGGACAATCAGGGCAGGAGCCGCCACAGTCAACACCTGTTTCGTCTCCATTTTGGATGCCATCGTTACAAGTCGGACAAGCAGGGCAACTGGAGCCACCGCAATCAACGCCTGTTTCGTCGCCGTTTTGAATGCCGTCTGTACAAGTTGGGGCACTGGAAGAGATACAGAAGTTGGTTGTTTCAGAAGAACCAAATGCGCCACCTGAAGCTAATACATTGCCACCGGCATCTGTCAATACGTAGGAGCCACTGCCGTAAGCGCAGCAGATACCATCACCATAAGAGTCATAAATGGTGAAATCATAACAGCCATAATTGAGGCAACTTACCTCCACTACAGTCGAGCCATCCGGATAGGCACCATAAGCACCACCTGAAGCGTAAGTAGTTCCACCAGCTTTAATATCCCAGGTCGTTTCCTCCGGATAATTGTCAAGTACGATAGTAAGCGTTACGTTTTCGCCGGTACAAGGGCAAGGCGCACAGCTGGAGCCACCACAATCAACGCCTGTTTCGTCTCCATTCTGAATGCCATCAGAACAAGTTGGACAAGCCGGGCAGCTGGAGCCACCACAGTCAACACCTGTTTCATCACCATTCTGAATACCATCAGAACAACTTGGAGGTCCGCAAGCACTGGTACAGGTAGCATTGTTTACGCTATTGCGAATAACATTACCCGGCTGTGGACCAAAACCGTTGTTGAAGTTGATTCCTACACTTTGGAGGTGGCAGTATGACATAATCGTACCTCCTCCGGAAGGATAACCAGGTAATGAACAGGAACCTTCTGTGGCACCGGCACAACCGTCAATGGCGGTATTATTGCCATTCCATACACAGGCGTGTGTGTGGCGTGATCCCCAAAGGTGTCCGAATTCGTGGGTAACCACCATAACTGACCAGGAATAAGTAGGTACAGATGAATAAGTAGAATTAATACTACTAAAACTCAGGCTGTTGTCAACATTTGACGCGCAAATACCAGAGAATCCGGCAGCGATACCACCACTGGCCTGATAAGAAAGCAATTGGCCTAAATCTCCATTGATTGAACTGATATTTGCCTGGAAATCAGAAAGCATGCCCGAGCTGGAAGTGCTGGAATATGGGCTGGTGGTATTCCATAAAACGATCTGTGAAACCACCGCAGTAATGCTTTCATTCGCGTAAAGCGTAATCACCTCGTTTAGGAGACCGGTTACATAGTTTGTTGTACCGGTAGCACCGCCTTTATTTACATAGATATCATTATCTACTTCAATGTACAAACGGATACAATCACCAGGCGCACGGGTAGCTTCCCACTCGAGATCTTTTTGTTTGTAGCTGATTCCATCATCCGGAACGGCACATTCAAAACCTTCCTCAAACAAGACATCTTTGTCATTGTAGAGTACATGCTCGCCACTCCACTCATGACCTTTTATACGACCCAGTACCAGATTGCCATTGTCATTAGCGATAAGCCCCATGACTTCGCTGCCAAATACACTGATGGCAACGACTGATTGCTGGTCGCCTTTAATAATTCCCCGGTAATGGACCCCATGACCTACGTCTGCCGGAGCATTTGTGGAAGCAAGGGTTACCTCAAAATCGGAGGTGAAAATATCCACTTTCACCAGTTCGAGTTCCATGGTTTCGTTTCCGATCAGGCTTGGTACGGCGAGGGTCATCGCGTTAGGCGCTGTTTCGGAAATTTCTTGTAGTGCGGCATAGTCAACATTAAGGACTTCAAAATCGATAATGGCCTCATCCAGCTCTGTTAGCTGGCTTTTTTTCTGTACAGCCTTAGAAAACGGGCTGACTGTTTGAAAGTTGGTACTTTTTGATTTCTGGTTTTGAACCAAATCGAGAGGCGTTATGGGTTGAGATTGTTGGGCGAAGCCAAAAAGACAAAAACAACAAAACGCGAGCGTTAAAAACTTCTTCATGTGAGAATTTTTTAAGTTAGCAATAGGATTGATACAATGAATAAGACAATAGCTCTTTCGATTACATTTGGAATAAAAAGGGGGGGGCGTGCCAATACATTCAACTCCACTAACCTGCTGAAAAGTCAGGCGTGAATACATTTGTTGGCAACATTAATGGCGATATGGAAAACGCTTCAAACCCGTGAGGGAATCAAGATTTCCATTATTTTGTTGTCTCGGAGTTTCTTGATTTTCAACTAATGATGGTAAGATAGAATTTTTCAAATAAAATCCTAATTTACCAGCCAGGCAAATAAAAAAATATTTTTCGTATTAATTATGGTTATTTTGTTTGTTTTGAGTGTAATGTGCCAAAGATTAAGAATGTTCGATTAATTTTAATTTTTCTAATATATCCTACCAAATAACCGGCAGACTATCCATAAATGGTCAATCGAGTAATTTTTTTAATGGGCGTTTCCGGGAGTGGTAAAACTACTATTGGGAAGGGGCTGGCCGATTTACTGGGCCTGTCCTTTTATGACGGGGATGCGTTTCATCCGCCCGAAAATATTGACAAAATGAAATCGGGACATCCGCTCAATGACGATGACCGACGTGAATGGTTATCCCGAATTCGGGAGTTTGTGAACATTCAACTCGAACAGGAAAGCCTGATTATTGCCTGCTCGGCTCTCAAGGAAAGCTATCGTCAATATTTAAGTGACCCAATAAAGGGACAATGTACCTGGGTGTATCTTCAGGGTGATTACAAACTCATTCTGGATCGTTTGCAAACCCGAAGCGCACATTTTATGCCGGCCAGCCTCCTGCAATCTCAGTTTGAAATTCTGGAAACGCCCACAAACGCGATTAGGATCGATATTCGTAAACCGGTACCTGAAATACTGGACAGCTTAAAATTACAAATCACTTTATGAAGGCAGTATTTGGTATCGTTGGATTAGGGGTCATGGGCAAAAGCCTGAGCCGAAATATGGCTTCAAAAGGATTTCGCTTAGCCCTCTTTAACCGTTATGTACAAGATAAAGAAGAGGCTGTCGCCGAAAATTTTATCCGCGAGTTTCCAGAACTGGAGGATGCCCTCGGATTTGAGGATTTAGCTTCTTTTGCCCAATCCCTGGAACGTCCGCGAAAGATTCTCCTAATGGTTCAGGCAGGGTCGGCCACGGATCAAACAATTGATGCACTGCGGCCTTATCTGGAAGCAGGGGATATATTGATCGATGGCGGAAATGCCTTTTTCAAGGACACCGAATCCCGTATCTCCGACCTGAAAGAGGCAGGAATCCATTTTATGGGAACCGGCGTTTCCGGCGGGGAAGCCGGAGCGCTAAACGGTCCTTCTATCATGCCGGGTGGAGATGCAGCAGCCTATGAAAAAATCAGCCCTTTCCTGGAGCAAATAGCCGCCAAAGATATCAACGGTAAGCCCTGTTGTACCTATATAGGCTCCGGAGGCTCCGGGCATTTTGTGAAAATGGTTCACAACGGCATTGAATATGCTGAAATGCAGTTGATTGCCGAACTCTATGCGTTGCTGCGCTGGGGAACCCAGTTAAATCCGGATGAAATTGCAGATATATTTGAACCTTGGTTATCCGGACCAGCCAATAGCTACCTCCTGGAAATTACTGTTTCGATTCTTCGGAAAACAGAAGGGGAGACTTTTCTCATTGACTTAATACTGGATCAGGCAGCCAATAAAGGTACCGGCTCCTGGACCAGCATAGTGGCAAGCGACCTTGGCGTGGCGATTCCAACTATTACGGCAGCTCTTTTTGCCCGCTTTCAATCCGCTTTTAAAGCGGAGCGGGTGCAGTATGCCAGCCAATTTCCGATGCATCCCGAGATGTTGGAGGTCGATGTAAAAGAGTTGTTGGATGCCTACCAATTGGCGCGCTTCCTGAATCATCAGCAAGGATTTGTCCTGATGCAACAAGCCGCAATTCAATTCGAATGGCAATTAAATTTATCCGAGCTGGCGCGCATCTGGACCAACGGCTGTATCATTCGTTCTCAAATGATGCGGGATATTAGCCACGTATTTAGCGAAAGCCAGCTTTTGCTGGCACATCCTCTGGCCTGGCACACTCTGGATGCGGGAAAAGAGGCATTATTAGCTTTGGTTGGCAAAGGGCTGGCTGCACAAATCCCGCTTCCCTGTTTTTCCGCTTCCGCGAATTATATGCTAATGGCCTTTCAGGAGGATTCTTCTGCCAATTTGATACAGGCTCAACGGGACTTTTTTGGAGCACATACCTATCAGCGGGTGGATGATCCCTCCGGCAAAAAATACCACACAAATTGGTAAACGACCTTCTATGGAAATCAATCTTCTACTGGCCGTTTTAAGCGGTATCGCTGTGCTGCTCACGCTGATTTTATATTTCCGGATTCCGGCATTTATTGCTTTGCTGATCGCCAGTATGTTTTCCGGTTTTTTGGCAGGACTAAACGGACCGGAGGTAATTGCGACAGTCCAGGAAGGCATGGCCTCCACTCTGGGCGTTGTGGCTACGATTGTCGGCCTGGGCGCCATGTTTGGTGCCATCCTCGAACGATCAGGGGGGGCAATGGCGGTAGCCGGGTTTCTTACCCGAAAGCTGGGGGAAAACCGGGCACCCCTTTCTTTGGTGATGACCGGATTCATTGTGGCTATTCCCGTTTTCTTTGATGTGGCGTTTATCATTTTAATACCCTTAGTTTATGCCTTTCAGAAGCGGAGTAAACGCTCCATCCTTTATTATGCCATTCCCCTGCTTGCCGGTTTAGCCATCACGCATGCCTTTATTCCACCAACACCGGGTCCTGTAGCTGTCGCCGAAATCCTGGGAGCCGATCTGGGCTGGGTGATTGCCATTGGGCTTCTGGCAGGAATCCCGACAGCGCTGGTAAGTGGTTTGTTATTTGGGAAATATATTGCGCGAAAGATCTATGTATCGTCACCTGATTTAACAGAGCATGCGACTGTTGATGAATCCACCCTCCCCGGAGTCGGAGCCATCTTTTCAATCATTGGGGTGCCAATTGTATTGATATTATTCGGTACACTGGTGAAATCTGGTATGATTCCGATTTCAGATGCAGCAATGCTGGAATGGATTCAGTGGATTGGCCACCCATTCACTGCCCTCATACTCGCCAACCTTCTGGCCTGGTATATCCTGGGCATCCGACGCGGATTTAGCGCTACTGAATTACTGGCTGTTACCTCCAAATCAATGGCTCCGGCAGGTACGATCATTTTGCTCACCGGTGCCGGCGGTGTTTTCAAACAGGTGCTGGTCAACACAGGTGCCGGTACTATGCTGGCAGAATCCCTTACCGGAATCGGGATGCCCATGTTACTTTTTGCTTTTGTGGCGGCTGCACTAATCCGCATGATACAGGGATCGGCCACCGTTGCTATGATTACGGCTTCCGGTCTGGTTGCGCCACTTCTCGCTAATACGGATTTGAGCGGCGCCCAACTCGGCTGTCTGGTCATTTCAATTGCTTCCGGTGCATCCATTTTATCTCATGTAAATGATAGCGGCTTCTGGCTGGTAAAACAATATCTCGGTATGACTGAAAAACAAACCCTCCAATCCTGGACCCTCATGACCACCATCCTGGCCTGTACCGGCTTTGTAATGGCTTGTGTGCTTTGGACTGTAGTTCGCTTCGCGAAGGTTTAAAGCGTTTGAATCGTTTAAAACGTTTAAATCGTGAACTTGTCTCCACTAGACCGGGCCAAAGGCCCTAGACTATAATTCTTAAGTCATAATTTTTAATGGTACTAAACCACCTTAAACCGAGGCATAAACTATAAACTATAAACCAGGCGCAGCCCCATAGACCGGGCGCAGCCCCTAGACCGCAAAGCCGACAGGCAAGCTAGACCAAGCCAAAGGCATAGACCTAAATTTTGAACGCAATCACCAACTCACTGAAAAACTAACCCACTAATAATCCACATGAACCCCTACATCCTACTACTCTCAATTATCCTCTTTCTGTCCTGTAATCAGGAAAAACCATCGAATGAGCATGAGCAACAAATAGAATCCCTCATCCGGCAAATGAGCCTGGAAGAGAAGATCGGTCAGATGACCCAATTGAATATCACCACCATTGTGCAGGATAGTATTCTGGAAGATTATGGCAATGTCTCCCATTACGTTTTGGATACAGCCAAGCTGGTGGCCTTACTACAGGAGTTTCATGTCGGGTCTTTTTTAAACGGAAGGGCAGTAAGCCCGGAAAACTGGGTCTATGTAACGGAGACTATTCAAAATGTAAACAAACAACATTCAGCAATTCCGATCCTTTATGGTATTGATCATGTCCATGGTGCCAGTTATCTGCGCAACGGAACGATCTTTCCGCACAACATAAACATCGGCTGTAGTTTTGATACCAGCCATGCTTTTTTGGCAGCACGCACAGCAGCACTGGAAACGGCTGATTTAGGACACCATTGGATATTTGCACCTGTACTGGGTCTGGGTCGCGCCAAGAGTTGGGGCCGATTTTATGAAACCTACAGCGAAGATCCCCTCGTCGTTTCCCGAATGGGAGTAGCTGCCGTACACGGCATTCAGGATTTTTCGGCGACAACCCCTTACCGCACTGCGGCCTGCGCCAAACATTTTCTCGGTTATTCGGACCCGAAATCGGGTTGGGATCGCTCCCCGGCAGAGATTTCTGATCAGGCACTTCGGGAGTTTTTTCTGCCTCCGTTTAAAGCCGCACTGGATGCCGGTGCCCTCACCATTATGATTAATAGTGGAGAAATAAATGGCATTCCGGTACATGCCTCGCATGAGTTGTTGACTGATCTGCTGCGCGAGGAGCTGGGATTTCAGGGCATTGCGGTGACCGATTGGTTGGATATCATTGCACTCGACGAGATGCACGGCATCGCCGAAAATGAAAAGGAAGCAACCTATATGGCAATCATGGCCGGGGTGGATATGTCGATGGTACCTGTTACCACCAACTTCTGTGTTTATCTAAAAGAGCTGGTTGAAGAAGGCAGAATCCCCGAATCGCGCATAAACGAAAGTGTGCGCCGCATTCTATGGGTCAAGTTTAAGTTGGGTTTGTTTGATCAGGTGCTCCCACGTGCAGATCGATTGGATCGAATAAATAGTCCGGAGCACATCGCAGGTTCCCTTCAGGCCGCCCGGGAATCTATGGTGTTGATTAAAAATGAAGGGCAGGTACTTCCAATTCGGGATAAAAAAATTCTGGTGGGTGGATTTACCCTGCAGAGCAAAGTAGCGCTTTGCGGAGGCTGGACTTACCGCTTTGCAGCGGATAGCGATCGCTGGTTTCCGGAGGATATGCAAACTATTTATGATGCCCTTCTGGCTACATTCGGCGAAAGCCAGATACAATTACTGGATGAAAACCGCTTATCGGAGCAAGCACGGTGGGCCGATGTGATTGTGTTGGCTACCGGTGAAAATACCGCCTATGCAGAAACCCAGGGGACCATCGATGACCTGGCCCTGGATGCCGGTCAGGCTAACTTAATAGGGCGTTGTCTGGACACACAAAAACCGGTTGTCCTGATTCTGACAGAAGGCAGACCCCGGCTTATCCCGGAGGTGGAAGGAGCAGTAGATGGAATTCTTTTTGCCGGATTGCCCGGTGTATATGGCGCCCAGGCGATTGCAGAAATACTTTCCGGTGCGGTAAATCCATCCGGAAAAATGGCATTTACCTATCCGAAAAGATCAGGACATATCATTTCCTATAACCATAAAAAGGCGGAGTATTCTTCTATCCGACCAGTATCGGAAGAGTTGCAGCGTTATTCTATTGCCCCATTCGGACATGGACTGAGTTATTCAACTTTTGTGTATTCCGGGCTAAGAATGGACACTACTTTTTCGGATCCGAGCCTGCCTGTTTCGATTTCGGTGGAGGTGCGTAATGAGTCAGCGCAAGATGGAAAAGAAGCGGTTTTATGGTTTGTTTCGGATCTGGTGGGATCCATAACCCGGCCTGTTCGGGAACTGGTCCATTTTGAAAAACAATTGATTTCGGCCGGAGAAAGCCGTACCTTTTCTTTTGAACTTATCCCGGAGCGCGACCTCGCTTTTCCGGATAAATTGGGGCAACAGCTACTGGAACCGGGCCAATTTAGACTGGAGGTCGGGGGATTAACCTCTAATTTGTATTACCGGGAATAGCCATGAAGTTTGGGTAAATAAAAAAGCCGAAGCAGCTTGCGCTACCCCGACTCTATTCTAGCTGCAATCTATTTTTGTATGACGATCTTTTCGGAATAGATCAGTGCCTGGTCACTCCTTTTGCGGAAATTCACCTGGTAAATTCCGGGGCTCAGGTTATTTAATTCCAATTGATGAACGCCCGGGCTTTGGATTAACCGGAGGTCGGTACCCACGAGTTGTCCTAAACTGTTGTAGATGTATAATTCCACCGGCTCTTCCAGTTGGTAGTCAATATTCAGGAATCCGCTGCTCGGATTTGGATAGACGGAGATAGCTCCGGCAGGAATTTTTTCCAAAACGGCTATGGCAAGCGGGTTCTCCATTTCCGGACCAATAGCTACACTCGGCGGATTTAATGCGGGTTTGCGTACCCGGAGATATTCCAGGAAAATCGTATGCGGTTGTAAGAAACTGGAAAGGATAAAATGAAATCCGGTCATCTCTATCTGGATCAGTTCGTAGGGGGTCGTGCTGACAGATCCTATATCTGTATTTGCAAAATAGTTGCTCTGGAAATGATTGTTACCATTAATACCAGCTGCAATGGTGCCATTAGTCATTTCATCTCTTGGAAAGCGGATTAATGGGTAAAACCCTTCCACCTGATAGCCATTATCAGTCGTATCCTGCAGGAATGCAACCTGATTCAGGGTATCAAATCCAAAAACTGACTGACGAAACAGGATGCGATCAAGTGCCACATCGGCGCTGCTGAATCCGAATCCATTGGAATTGGAAACCTGTGCCTGAAAGTCAAAGATCATTGGCTCGGAAAAAGCCATTGCTGTGCGCACAAATTTGAAGCGTGGCCCGGGGTTCATGCCGTCACTGGCATAATTAAGGGCGCCGTCTATTACTTCAAGCGTAGCATAACCTCCAATCGGTTCCCATTTGTTGAGATCGACTACGCCTGATTCGAAATCGTCAAAAAAGACAAAGGTACTGTCGCCGTTAGCATAAGCTTCTGCATCAGTATTCCCATAATAGGCATAAATGGTCATATTCCCAGCTGCAGGAATATTGGGAATTTTGACCCAGATAACATTATTACTGCTGGTAGCCAGGCTGTCCATCCAGTAGTGATACAAATTGCAATCTGAATCTAAAAAGCGCAGATCAGAACCATCGGCATTGAGCTTGCCGGCACTGACTAAAGCACCGGTATTTACTTCCATACGTACCGTGTAATCACTTAAAGCGGTACCAGCAGAATTGTCGATGCTTAGTTCAGAAAAGTAACTCCAACCAGGAAGGCACTCCTGCGCACTCAGTTGAAAGCTGAATAATAATGTAAGTGTTAATAGTTTAAATTTCATAACGAGGTAATTTTGCGTTTTTTTTTGGAATTGGTTCAAAAATAGGACATTGGCTCTCCAACTGCATCACCCGTTTGGGTGATTTCCACCTCACTAAATTGTTTTGCCAGCAGCCGGAGTCCACCAAAACTTGTTTAGTCGTCGACAAATTTTCTGATTTGGCATTCCACTGGGTTTGCTACGTGTATCTTTGGGCATATACCCTAAATCATGATAAAGAAAATAGCTGTCGGCCTTTTTTTGACTACAGGCCTTTTTTGGATGATCCTTCAATCTAATCCGGCGCCTTTCGGCGAAAGCCAGGAATATACTGATCCCGACCCATGGGAATCAAAACATGAGCCCGACGATCAGTTTATGATGCAACGGGCCTGGCCCGATACTGCTTTTGACATGAAAGCCTATACCTATGGAGTTCAGGAAGCCCTGCAGGCTCTGGCCACCCGCGGACCGGAATCCTTTCCCGGAGACTGGAAGGTGGAGGGGCCCGGAAATATCGGCGCACGGATCAACACCATCGCTGTTGATCCGACTAATCAGCAAATCATTTATGTAGGTTTTGGCCGCGGGGGAGTGTGGAAAACAACCAACCTGGGCCAAAATTGGGTGCCTGTTTTTGACGATCAGCCATTCCAGGCAATCGGAGATATTGAAATCGATCCGCAAAACCCAAATGTTATTTATGTTGGTACCGGCGACCCCAATATTTCCGGTTATCCCGCCATAGGAGACGGTGTTTATAAAAGCATAGATGGTGGCCAAACCTGGACGCATCTCGGCCTCACCGAAACCCGGATTTGCTCCAAGGTGCTGGTTGACCCTTCCAACTCGGATATCGTTTACGTGGCAACTATGGGCCTACCCTTTGAGCCGAATTCTGATCGGGGCTTATACAAGTCTGTTGATGGCGGCTTGAGTTGGGAGCAGATTTTGTTTTTCAGCTACCAATCGGGTGTCTGCGACCTGCTGATCGACCCACAAAACCCGGCAACACTCTATGCTGCCGGTTGGGATAGAATCCGGAATAACTACCAATCCATTGTTACCGGTCCGGCGTCCAAAATTTGGAAAACAACCGATGGCGGCCAGAACTGGACGACCTTAACCGGCGGTTTACCGCAAGAGGATCTGGGGCGTATCGGCCTGGCTATGTCAGGCACAAATTCCAGTGTAATTTTTGCAGAATATATTGGCACAAACTCCCAGCTATTCGGAATTTTTAAAAGTACCAATGGCGGTCAGTCCTGGCAGCAACTACCTACTGATGAGGACTTAAACGGCCTTTCGGCGAATGCACTGGGCGGCTTTGGATGGTATTTTGCCAAAATTCGGGTAAACCCGCAAAACGACAATGATATTCTCATTCTGGGAGTTGATGTCTGGCGCACCACAAACAGCGGACAAAGCTGGTACATGGAGACGCCGCCCTGGTGGACTTATGAGGTACACGCAGATAAACATGATCTGGTATTTGGTGCTGCAGGCGGAAATTATGTTTATCTGTTGGCCACGGATGGCGGTTTGTATATGAAATCAGACCAGCAATTTATTGATATGGAAAACATTCCGGCAAGCCAGTTTTACCGGGTGGCATATAATCCCCATGTACCGCAAAATTATTATGGGGGCATGCAGGATAATGGCTCCTCCGGTGGCAATGCGTCCAATATTAATGACTGGCCACGGATTTATGGTGGAGATGGCTTCCAAATGGCCTTCCATCCGGATGAGCCAACAATCTTTTTTGCGGAAACGCAATATGGAAATATTCGCATGACATTGGATGGTGGTAATTCATTTAGTACTGCCAGTATTCAACCAGGAGATGCTGACCGTAAAAATTGGGATATGCCCTTTTTGATCAGTTCGCACGATCCGAATGTGTTGTACTCCGGTACTTATAAAGCCTATAAAGGCGCAATTTATGTGGCTGGAGAAACGGTGCTGTGGGATTCTATCAGCACAGATCTGACGAAGGGGATTCTGACAGAACCCACCTATCATACAATTTCTACGCTGGACGAATCTCCGGTGATTCCCGGTTTGTTGTATTATGGCACATCCGATGGTTTACTAAGTCGCACCGACGATGATGGCGAAACCTGGGAAATCATTTCGACGGATTTGCCTGATCGATATGTTACTTCCGTGAAAGCATCGCCTGTATTTGCTGATCAGGTTTACGTTTGCCATTCTGGCTACAAATGGGGGGAGTACATTCCGCGTATACATCGATCATTAGATCGGGGAGTTACCTGGGAGGATATCTCCGGCGACCTGCCGGACTTGGCGATCAATGATGTGTATATCTTCCCGATGCACGAAGATTCCATCATCTTTGTTGGTACCGATGGTGGGGTTTACGGAACAGTTGATGCGGGTACAACATGGGGAAGGGTAGGAGACAAGATGCCGATTATTCCTGTTTACGATTTGACGATCAATCCGTCTGAAAACACCCTGGTGGCGGGTACCTTCGCGAGATCCATTATGAGTTATCCATTGGATTCAATCCAGTTGTATATGATGGAAGATACCATCCCGACAGCTATTAAAGTACCCGTAGAAAAGGATGATAAGTTATTGGTTTATCCAAATCCAGCAAGTGATGAGATCACCATTGAATTTCAACATACAGAGGGAGGTGGAAAATATGAGCTTGTAATTTTGGATCAAATCGGGCGCATGATCCGACTGGAAGAAAGGGAGACTAGGGGATATGAAAAATTATCTCTTGATATAAACGAATTACCGGTTGGTGCCTATGTAGTAAAAGTAAAAATGCGGCATCACGTGCTAAGTGGAAAGTTTATAAAACAGGGTTAGGTTACCAAGGTGGAAATCAAAGCTGTGCCGGAAGAGTTTAAATTTTTTTGTACTACTTAGGTAGTTGAGTAGAGAGTATAAAATGTTGGCCTTCAAAAAGGTCAAAAAGTTCATTGAAAACATTGCGTTGTAGTTTTCTCATCATTGATAAGAAACTATATATTCGACAGAATCGGTCGGATCCTTTTTCTGTTCTAAAGCAACCTGCGTTTTTCTGTTTGATCATTGCTGGACGAATATCTCTTTCAGCTTGATTATTTGTAAAGGGAACATCAGGCATGGTAGCAAATAATAATACAGCCTCCTTGTATTTGACCAGGCGATCAAATAAATTTCGTCCTTTGGTTTGTTTGGGTTTGCCTCTTGGATTTTTTATGGGCGGCCCTTCATATTCATCGGCGGTGGTACAGATCTGATCATATTGCCGCCATAGTTTATGCCTTTTGGTCAAGCGGTAACCCGATTGGACTTTTTTGTAAAGATCAAGCAACAATTGGTGCATTTGAGCAGCCCAAGGAGTGTCCCTTTCAATTAATCCTTGCAATTCCCGAAGCAAATGGGCACTACATGGAGCATGTTGGCAATCTGGGAGTTTAAAATAACTGGCATAACAATCATGTACCAAAATACCGGAATAGGCAGGTAATATGGATGACGCAGATTCCGTGGCTATTTTCCCTCTTCGCTCATGGCGAAAAACATACGTATACCAGGAGGTACTTAGATTATGTAGCCACAGTAATTTTCCATTTACCCGCATACCCGTTTCGTCCCCATGTGGTGGGCTAAGCCTCTTTGGGAATGCAGCTGCGGTACATAGAGAGTTTAATAACATTGGCATCCAAAATACAGCCTATCAGGTAAACACGTTTGCCCCTCCTCTTTACCCACCATCCTTTGACTTTCCAAATTCGCCACTGACAATGCCTTCTGATTGGTTTCCGACTTCTCTTCCTCCTCCTGGGTTCCCATTATCTTGCAGTGAAACCCCCTGCGACGATAACCAACAATTACTTTTTGCTAAAGGCTTGACCGGTGACTTTGCAGCAGAACAAACCATCGCATCTGACGGGATGGGCAATTTTGGAAATTACCATTTGAGTTTATGGGAGTCTGCCAGTATCTTATTGGAAATCATGGATAATAACCTGGATATGCTCGGCCAGGATGCGCTTCTGGATGTATTTTATGATCAGGCTTCTGGTCATTTAGTGGGTCAGGTGCAGGATGCCAGAGCTAGTATGCATCATATTGACCAATTGTCGCCTTTTACCTTGCAAGTCTTAAAGGATTATGCCGTAGAACGATCAAATCTTTTGGAAGAAATTGAAGCCCTTGATCAATTATGGGCAGATACAGAAGCCGATAGTTTGCTGGATCTGCGTTTATTGCTTTTTGAGGCACTAAGTGGACTGAATTCGGAATTGATGGATATTTGGGAGAGCCTTGACGTTCTTTCTCTTAGCCGAGCAGATAGCTCTGATCTTGCTTATATTAACTTAAGCGATCTGCCTCAAAATTATCAATGGACCGAAAAACACAGCAGCGAATTATACCTCAAAGCCATCCCTTTTGAGAATGAGAATTGGACAGATGCCGATACCGATCTATTGATCACAGAGGCAGGTCATTGCCCGGCTGTTTTTGGTCGCCATGTACATCGGGCTCGATCGCTTTATTACCATAAATTTGGATATTGGCCGGAAACAGCCGCTTGTAAGGAAATCGACAAGTCTGTAGATCTGCCTGGAAATCCGGAAAAACGAACTGCAATTTCGGAGTTTCCATTTGAAATTTCCATCCGACCTAATCCGGTTTCAAATCAGTTGTTTATCAGCATCCGATCAGAAATGGTTGTTGAGCCATCCATTAGACTTCTGGATGCCTATGGTCGTGCGCTACCCGGATTTGCAAAAGCAAACCAGGTAAACAATGAATTTGTACTGGATGTCAGCAGCCTGTCAGATGGTATTTACCTTTTGGAGATAAACTTACCTGGCCAGATCGCCCATATTGAGAAAATAGTGATCTTACATTAACATTAATTATTGCTCTTCCGCCCCTCTCTGTCTTCAAGAGAGAGGGGCCGAGGGTTTCCATAGGACTCCTTCGGAGAGTTAAACCTCCCTGCTATGCACCGCCTACTACTACCATTTCTACTATTATTTGCCCTGACCCAGGGATTTGCCCAAACCCCATTTGAGTATGGCAAACAAGATAATATTTGGTTGTTTGGCAGCAGTTTCCCTTATGTATCAGAAGATTCTCTGATAATTAGTGGCGGTACCCGATTAGAATTTACTGAAGATGGCCCCGTAGCTATTTATCAGGAGCACGCAATTCGATTTCGAATCACTAATGCGAGTATCTGTACGCCAGAAGGCGACTTACTGTTTTATACTAATGGCTTATCAGTTGGAGATTCTTCTCATCAGGTGATGGCGGACGGTACAGGCCTCAATGAACACTGGTGGACCGAGCAGTTTATTGATGGGGGGTATACTATTGTACAGGGTGCCATGGTTTTACAGCACCCTGGGGAAGAAAATTTATTTTACATAATTCATGCTTTGGTTCATACTCCCCCACCCGGAGATACTGCTGAAACGCGAACTTTTAAATTGTATTACACCCTCGTTGATATAGATAAAAACGGAGGATTGGGTCGAGTTATCGAAAAAAATGTAG
>JAGQWR010000012.1 GCA_020437105.1 Saprospiraceae bacterium | reverse complement strand
TCCACGCAAGCCGCAGGCGAGCAATCCACATGATGCGCAGCAGAGTATCAACGAGGTAGTTTGAGTTTGAGTTTTCTCGCGGAGCCGCAGAGAGTCTCCCCAATCAGCGCAGCTGATGCTCCCCCGCGCAAGCCGCAGGCGAGCCCTCCACCCGACGCGCAGCGGAGGATCAACGAAATAGTTTGAGTGTGAATCTTAATTTTGAATTTCCAACTAACCAACTAACCAACTAACCAACTAACCACCAGAACCACAGAACCCATGAAAATCGGAATACTCGGCGCCGGCAAAATCGGACCAAAATTTGCCAAAGAAGCAGTTACCATACCAGGGGTAGTGATCCACGCCATTGGGTCTCGGGCGCAGGAACGGGCAGACCGCATGGCACTGGAATTGGGTGCAATACAGGCTTTTGGAACTTATGAAGCATTTATTGAAAGCGCTGAGGTGGATTTGGTTTATATCGCCACGCCCCATGTCGATCATGCCCGTCTGACCATCGCCTGTCTGGAAAAAGGACTGCCCGTTTTGGTAGAAAAAGCCTTTGCCCTGAATTTCGCGGAAGCGACAAAAATGGTATTGGTCGCCAGAGAAAAAAAGGTCTTTTTAATGGAGGCTATGTGGTCGCGTTTTATGCCCAGTTTGATCAAAGCCAAAGAATGGCTCGAACAGGGACGCATCGGAAATCTATGTAGCATTCAGGCCGACTTTGGGTTTCCGGCGACCTTTAATCCGGCATCCAGGTTGTTTGATCCCAGGCTGGCAGGAGGAGCTTTGCTCGATATTGGTATTTATCCCGTTTTTTTGGCACTTCTGTTGGGCGGAAAACCAACAGAAATAGAAGCCACCGCCTTATTTGGTGAAACAGGAGTGGACGAAGAAGTTGGTATCCTGTTTAAATACCCCGGTTTTCTGGCTAATTTGCAGGCCAGTCTCCGCAGCAAAACACCTTGCGAAGCACGCCTTTTTGGTAGCGAGGGGACAATTACAATTCATTCCCGATGGCATCATAGTCAGCAGATAAGCTTATCTTTCAATGATGATCGGGCGGACGAAACCTGGCAATCGCCGGATGCCTGGACAGGCTATCGTTACGAGGCAAAACATGTACTCGAATGCCTGCGCGCAGGAAAGACTGAAAGTCCGCTATGGAGCCTGGATGACAGCCTGGAGTTGATGAGCGTTCTTGATCAAATTAGAGAAACAATTGGACTCCGATATCCCGGAGAATGATGCAATGTAGGATTATGAGAAAAAGATTGTTATACCTGTTTATTTTTGGGTGGAATGTGTTATCGGGACAGGATTTTACCAGTTCGAATTTACCCATTTTGGTAGTGGATACTCAAGGGGAGGTGATCCCCGACGAACCTAAGATCGATGTGCTTTTGGGTGTGATCTATAACGGTCCGGGAAATATAAATTACCTGGATGATCCATTTAATGAATACGACGGCTGGGCAGGAATTGAGCGCAGAGGATCCACTTCTCAAGACATTTTCCCCAAGACCGGTTATAGCCTCGAAACCAGGGAGGAAGACGGTGAAAACAATAATGTTTCTCTGCTGGGATTACCCGATGAAAATGACTGGGTATTACATGGTCCCTATAGCGATAAAACCTTAATTAGAAATGTACTGGCCTACGAATTAGCAGGCCGTATTATGGACTGGGCACCCCGCACCCGCTTTTGCGAGTTAGTGATTAACGGGGAATATCAGGGGCTGTTTGTGCTCCTCGAAAAAATTAAAAGAGATAATGATCGGGTTGATATAGCCAAACTGAAGGAAGCGGATATAAGCGGTGATCAGCTAACAGGGGGCTACATCATTAAACTGGATAAAACCACAGGCGCTACTGCAGATGGCTGGCAATCATTATATAAACCGATACCCGGCCAGGATCAGGTTATCAGTTTCCTCTATCATGAACCGGAGCCGGATGAAATTCAACCAGCTCAAAAATATTACATCCAGTATTTTATGGATGCGTTTGAAGGCAATCTCCTGTCGGATGATTTTGATGATCCAGTGGATGGGTATTCAAAATATATTGATCCGGCCAGCTTTGTGGATTTTTTGATCATCAATGAGGTTTCCCGAAATGTGGACGGTTACCGATTAAGTACCTTTTTTTATAAAGATCGGGACAGTACAGATTCCCGATTAAAAATGGGACCGGTCTGGGATTTTAATATCGCATTTGGCAATGCATATTATTGCGGCGGAGAGTCCACGGAGGGGTTTGCCTTTAATTTTAATGAGGTCTGTTCTGGTGATTTTTGGCTAATCCCTTTCTGGTGGGATCGATTGCTGGAGGACTCCGCGTTTGCCTGTAGCATCAATAACCGCTGGACAGATTTACGCCAGGATCTATTTAGTACCAGCTCTATACTCGAAATGGTCGACTCGCTGGTCAATACCGTTGGCGAAGCCGCCGACCGCAATTTTGAAAAATGGCCAATTCTGGGTGAAGAGGTCTGGCCAAATTACTTTGTGGGTTCTACCTATCAGGAAGAAATAGACTTCCTGAAAAGCTGGTTGGAGCAACGCCTGGATTTCCTGGATTCGGGCTTTGAATCCCTGTGCAATGCTACTACACTCTCACCCATACCGGGGGCAGTGCCTGTGCGGGTAGCTCCCAATCTGACGGGTGGCGAAACAGTTGGTTTTCACTTTACCCTGTCCAGGGCAGCAGAAATCAGATTCCGGATTTTCGATGTATCGGGAAAACTGATTGTGGATGAAACCACTTCCTTTCCCGACAGTGGTCAGAAGAGCCTCTATTGGGAACCCCTTGTACCTGCCGGTACTTATTTATATCAATTAGACCGGAACGGTGAACCTTTACATGCCGGAAAGGTGGTGCGTTACTAGGAAACAAGTCCGATCATGAAATTTTATGGAATATTTTTTTTGATTCGCATGCAGCGAATTGGCAAATCGGGCATAGTATAGGTTGAAGGCGCCTCATATCTTAATCTAATACTAAAATTTAATCCATGAGATCCATATTGCCCCTGTTTTTTGCTTTTATGTTGTTGACGGTTTTCTCCTGTCGGAAGGATGATATTACCACCACCACAACGATTACACCTCCTGTACCTTCTGTGAAAATCGAAACCGCTGTTCACGGATTGGTAACAGACGAAAATAATACACCTATTGCCGATGCGCTTGTGCGAATGGGCGATGCACAAACCACTACCAATGCGCAGGGTTACTTTAGTTTGTCTGATTTTCAATCCTCAATTGGTGCTTTGGTAAACGTGGAGAAAGCAGGATACTTTAATGCTTATCCGGTATTCAAACCAAATGCAAACAGCCAGGAGTTTTTGACTATCCAGCTGATCGAACGTCAGTTGAGCGGAAGTGTTTCTGCTCAGACAGGTGGAGAAATCACTTTGCCCAACGGAAGTGCTGTCGTTTTTGAGCCCGGAAGTTTTGTAACCACAAACGGCGAATCCTATAGCGGCGATGTGCAGGTATTTGCACATTACCTCGACCCGACCGATGAAGACTTATACAAGTATATGCCCGGTAATCTGACCGCGCTCAATTCAGAAAATGAAATGCGTGCATTGGTTACATTTGGTATGCTTAATGTAGAACTTGAAACAAGTTCCGGAGAAGAACTGAATATTAACCAGGCGGCCGTTATTTCTATGCCTGTACCTGCCGATATTATGGCAAATGCTCCGGCCACTATTCCACTTTGGTACTATGACGAAACCCTGGGGCTCTGGATCGAAGAAGGTCAGGCAACCCTTGCGGGGAATACCTATTCCGGTGAAGTAAACCATTTTACATTCTGGAATTGCGATGTTCCTTTTCCGTTTGTAAATGTAAATGGCCAGATTGACGTTAACGGCTTTGCACCTTATGTAGAAGTACGGCTAACTCGCCTGGATACAGGTGAAAGTGCCAGCGACCACACAGATGATAAAGGTTTGTTTGACGGAAAGGTACCTATGGATGCGGTGTTTCTGCTGGAGGTTATTAATGATTGCGGCACTGTAATTTATTCTGAGCAGGTCGGACCATTCTCTGTCGATACCAACCTTGGCACTTATTATGTGACACAATCTGATGATTGGTCGGAAATATCAGGCACACTGGTTGACTGTGATATGAATCCAACTACCGGCATTTTGATGCTACAGGGCGACAATGGTATCTTCGATATTTTGCAAGCAGGTTCAAATGGAGCCTTTTACAAATTGGTTGCTACCTGCGAAATTGATGAAATAACAGTTGTAGCAGTTGATGCAAATGCTCAGGTGGAATCAGATGAGTTAAGCTTTGCCGTAGCACCGATTATGAATCTGGGAATGGTGGCAGCCTGTGGAAATACCATCACCTCCGGCGTTGAATACAACCTATATGGCGGTTCGAATATTTTTATTCCGTTTTGCACTGTTACGGTTGAAAATGATCCGGATTCAGGAAATCCTCAGATTTATACCTTTGTCAGTACCTACGAAGATAGCCCAGGGAATTATGTAACAACAGAATATATCTTTTTAGACTGGAATGCGGATCCTAATAATCCTTTATATGGAATGGCATACAACGAAACGGTATTTGGTACACCTACAACCTATTACCAACCGGGTGGTGGCGATATATCGCTTATTTTTGCCGACTATACCCCAGGTGGATCAATACAGATGATTATTGAAAACTGCGATGCGAAAGAGGCCGTTTCCGGTACGATATTCCCGGGCAGCACGGTTACGATTACTGGTATTGTCCAATAAAAAATAATATACGGTGCGGGGTTGTTTGTAGCAGCTCCGCACCCTTATTTTTATCCCTTGAACCTCAACCAACAAATAACAGCAGCCCAAAAACGGGATCCAAAAGCAGAAAAAGCACTCTTCCTGCATTTTGCGCCGAAGGTGTTTTTGATCTGTAGGCGTTATACCCGTTCCCGGGAAGAAGCAGAGGATTTTTTGCAGGATTGTTTCCTCCACCTCTTTCAGGAAATTCACAGGTTTGATCCCGAAAAAGGAGCCTTCGAAGGCTGGTTGCACCGTTTGAGTACGAATACAATTTTGCAACACCTTCGGAAACAAAAACGAATGATTTCTATTGATTTTCCAGATGAACTCCCCGAGCCAAATTTGGAAGAAGCAGATATGGAATTCATTTCCGACGAGAAATTACAGGAAGCAATTAGTTGCCTGCCTGATGGATACAAAACCGTACTGAATCTCTATATTTTCGAGAAATGGTCGCATCAGCAAATTGCCCGGGAACTGGAAATTTCTGAAAGTAGTTCACGTTCCCAATTAAGCCGTGCCCGAAAATTATTGAAACAACTTTTAACTGAACAAATTCCACAGCGCCATGTCCAACGATTGGTTTGATAAAAACCTGGAAGACCGCTTCCGCGAAATGCCAGCTGACCTGGATCTGGATTCAGCCTGGAACAGCCTGGCGCAAAAGCGTCAGAAAAAGAACCGAAAAGGATTTATCCTCTTCTTTTATGGCATGGGAGGCACCCTGCTTACCGGACTCATCTTCCTGACTTTTTGGAAAGGCTCCACAACTTCTATTTCAACAACTCCGGAGATGGAGGCCGTAAGCGTAGAAACTTCTGAGACATCCTTTTTATGCGATGAAGATAATACTGCACCCATTCAAAAAACAGTAACAGCTGGTATTCCGCAGGCTCTCCCTGCCACCAGCGTTGTTCACCGCTTTCCTCAGGAATTGGATTATTTCTCTATTGCTTTACCATATGTTGTGGGTTCTGAGGTTGATTTACCATTTTTTGTAGATTCTAAAGTTTATTTACCACAAGAAATCGCTTTTCGCGAAAGTGCCCTCCAGTCTCTTTACACGGAAGAGTTTACCCTCGAAATGCATCCGGCAACTTTACCATTCCTGCATGTTCTTAATGCCCCAAAAAAGCAAAAAAAACCTTCCGGCGAAAGCCTGTTACGGCTTAGTGGGCAGTATGGTCTGACAAGCTGGAACAGATCAAACAGCAATCCGGTTCTGCCGGGTTTGACGGAAGAATCTGTTGATCGTATGGCTGCCGGTATTTATTTCCGCCGCGATCTGGTATCCAAACTGTTTTGGCAAACAGGTCTGGAATATGCCCGGATTTCCAACCACAGTACTGCTGCACAGACTCTGGAAACACTCGAAAATCAAGATGATTTGTTGCTGGAGATCCGCTTACTTCAGGATGGCAGCATGGAAGAAATTTATGGTATTGGAGAAGTACTACGAGAAGAAAGCACAGAATACAGCCTTTGGGAAACGCATGAAAGCCTGATTTTGCCGCTGGAAATTGGCTGGCACTTACTGGATCACGAGCGATTCCAATTGAACGTTCATGCAGGTTTTGGTCTGGAGATGAGCCTTCGGCGCACCGGATTTCGCTGGGATGTAGAAGCCGGAGAACCCATGCTTCGCAAACTGGATGAAATGCCTTTCCGAAATCGAGGACTTTTCCAGGCACGGGCCGGACTGGATTTTGCTTACCAGTGTAGCAACAGACTGGGATTTTTTATCGGCTTTGGGGCCGGCACTGATCTCCTGAACCACCTAAAATCGACCGAAGGATTGTCAGAAAAGTACCGTTGGGTAAACGGACAATTGGGAATCCAATTCAAGTTATAGAGGGTCAGTTGGGCGTGTCCGGATAGCTTATTAGGCGTAATTCTGTAGAGTGGGAAAATTGGACCAAAAATATTTTTTTTTGAGAAAACTTGACAAGCAGGAAATTTCAGCCTACGTTTGTAACATGATCACAAGTACTAACAATCGTTATTTCTGGTTTTATTCCGAAACAGCAACAGCTTAACCGGGTAACTCCTATTTTTTGATGATCAATAATAGCTCCGGTAAAACGGAGCTTTTTTTTTGCCATGACCAAGAATGCAAACCAATATTATCCTTACTGGTATTTTACCAGTTATCCGTAAACCGGGATGCCAACAGGCCGGAAATATTTCTGGTATGTAATTAGGTCCCGCATGCGGGGCCTTTTTTGTTTTAACGGATAATACAAATATGGAAACAGGAATTGAAACAGATCAACAATTAGCCCCACTACGGGTAGGTATCCAAGGCTATCCCGGGGCATTTCACCACTTAGCGGCCGAAGCATTTTATGCCGGCAAGTCTATTGAAATAAAGTCTTACCATCACTTTGTGCCGCTGGCACATTCAGTTGCAGAAGAAAATGAACTGGATTCCGGACTGATGGCCATAGAAAACTCCTTGGCTGGTAGCCTGCTCCCTAATTATCATTTGCTGTTGAATTACAGCCTGCAGATAAAGGGAGAAATTTACCTCCGTATCAGACAAAACCTCATGGCTCTGGCCGGCCAGCAAATGTCTGATTTAAAAGAGGTTTATTCACATCCTGTAGCGATCGAACAGTGCCGCCCATTTTTTGCAGATTACCCGCATATCCGACTGATTGAAGCAGAAGACACTGCGCTGAGTGCCCTGCGCATTCAACAATCCAATAAAAAAGGAGTTGGAGCAATTGCCAGCGAGTTGGCCGGTCGCTTATATAATCTGGAAGTTTTAAAACCCGGTATCGAGAGTAACCACCAAAATTATACCCGCTTTTTAGTTCTTGGAAAAGAGCAGGAACAGGGGGCAATATTTCAAAAACCCAAGGTATCCATCTGTTTCTCCCTCGGGCATGAGGTAGGAACCCTGGCTCAGGTACTGAGTGTACTTGCAAATCTCGGCCTAAATCTTATTAAAATCCAATCGGTACCAATCCACGGCACGCCCTGGATTTATCGATTTTTTGTTGATTTTTTATTACCTGAGCAAACAACGGTATCAACAGTGATCCATTTTCTGAAACCTGAGGTAAAGGAATTTCGTTTTCTGGGAATATATGAAGCCGGAAATCATATTCAATAAGAAATGCTATGACAAACAAAGCTATTTCCTTTAAAACAGCAGACCGATTGAACAGTGTTGGAGAGTACTATTTCTCCAAAAAACTGGCTGAAATTGCCCGTTTGCAAGCCAGTGGTGTTCCGGTTTTAAATCTCGGAATCGGGAGTCCGGATTTGCCACCACATCCGGATGTGATCGAAGCCCTGGTAGAATACAGCCGTCAACCTGAAAATCATGGTTATCAGTCTTATCGAGGCATTCCGGAACTGCGTGCAGCTTTCGCCGAATGGTATCTTCAATCATATCAGGTATTAATAGATCCGGAGCGCGAAGTATTGCCTCTGATTGGCTCAAAGGAAGGGATCATGCATATTGCCATGAGCTTTCTGGAAGAAGGAGATCTGGCATTGGTGCCTGATCCCGGCTATCCGACGTATCGCGCAGCTACTAATTTGGCTGGAGCCGTAGCGGTAAACTATGCTTTAAGACCAGAGCGAAACTGGATGCCCGACTTTGAGGCGCTTGCCCAACTAGATTTGAAGAACGTGCGGATCATGTGGGTGAATTACCCGCATATGCCAAGTGGAACCCGTGCCAATAAAGCTGTATTCCAGGAATTGATTGACTTCGCCCGAACGCATGAAATTCTTTTGGTGCATGATAATCCATACAGCTTTATTCTGAATGACCCCACCTCTCTGCTTGAAATCCCGGGTGCAAAAGAGGTCGTGCTGGAATTGAATTCGCTTAGCAAATCACATAATATGGCCGGCTGGCGCATAGGTGCACTGTTTGGACGAAGTGATTTGCTGGAGACAGTCCTTCGCTTTAAAAGTAATATGGATTCCGGGCAGTTTAAACCCATGCAACTGGCTTCTATTAAAGCCTTGCAATTAAGTGCAGACTGGTATCAGGAGCTAAATGCTTTATACAGAAAACGTCGGGATATGGTGCATCAACTGCTTCGCTTGCTCGATTGTGATTTTAAAGAAGAGCAGGCCGGTCTCTTTGTTTGGGCCCGGGTCCCCGAGCGGTTTTCAGACGGATTTGCCTTTTCCCAATGGTTGCTCAAGGAATCCTGGTTATTTTTGACACCCGGCGGAATTTTCGGAGAACAGGGCGCGCCCTTTATTCGGATTTCGCTGTGTAGTAATGAAGCTCATTTCGAAGAAGCGATCCGCCGGGTCAGGCAGACAAAACCTCATTCTCAAACTACGCAAGCCGGGAAGTCCGGCGCGCCTATGAAGGTACGCAGATGATCATTCAAATAATCGGAGTCGGACATATAGGGGGATCCCTGGCTATTAGCTTACGCGAAAATGGATTTGCTTCCAAAGTAATAGGATCAGACCTGGATGCAGCTGCATTGGATAAGGCGTTGCGCCGACGCATTATTGACGAAGCCTGCAGTTGGAAGGATGGACTTTCCCAAGCAGATATTTGCATATTGGCTGTACCAGTTGATGCCATCCTGAAGCTACTGCCTCAAGTACTTGATCTGGTGGATCAACAGACGGTTGTTGATGTCGGGTCCACCAAGGAGCAAATATTAAATCTGGTCGATCAGCATCCCAATAGAGGGCGATTTGTCGCTACGCATCCGATGGCAGGTACTGAATATTCCGGGGTAGAGGCCGCAATTCCGAATCTCTTTGACCACAAACATACGGTGATCTGTGAAGTGGAAAAATCAGAGCCGGATGCCCAGGAAAAAGTGGCTGATATGTACCGCTCCATTCCCATGAAAATGGTTTTTTTGGATCGTAAAGCACACGACTTGCATGCGGCCTATGTTTCCCATATTTCGCATATCAGTTCTTTCGCATTGGCTCTGACAGTATTGGAAAAAGAGCGGGATGAAGAGCGCATTTTTGAATTGGCCAGCAGTGGATTTGGTTCGACTGTGCGTCTGGCTAAATCTTCGCCAGATATGTGGATTCCTATCTTTCGACAAAACCGGGACCATGTGCTGGATGTTTTAGATGAACACATCAACACCCTGGCTAAATTCAGGAGCTTGTTGATCAAGCAGGAATTTGATACTTTTTATAAACTTATTGAAGAGGCAAATCGGATTCGAAAGATATTGGAGTAATGGGGTTTTGTCTGAATCGTTAAACTTGAAATTAAATCAGCTATGAATATCAAGCCTGTATTTGAGAAAAAGGAAAGACCTATTATTATCGCTGGTCCGTGCAGCGCGGAAACCCGGGAGCAGGTATTACAGACTGCCCGGGATCTGGCTCCATTGAAAATTGATCTCTATCGGGCAGGTATTTGGAAACCCAGAACCCGGCCTGATTCTTTTGAGGGAGTAGGGCGGGAAGGACTGGCCTGGCTGCGGGAAGTGAAGCAGGAAACCGGCTTGAAAGTCACTACGGAAGTGGCTAACCGAGAGCATGTATTTGATGCACTGAAGCATGATATTGATGTGCTTTGGATTGGTGCTCGTACTACGGTAAACCCATTTTCCATACAAGAGATTGCCGATGCCTTACAAGGCACCAATATTCCGGTGATCATTAAAAATCCGATTAATCCGGATTTACAATTGTGGATTGGAGCCATGGAGCGCTTTTACAAAGCCGGTATAAACCAATTGGCTGTGATCCATAGAGGATTTTCCTTTCACGGAGAATCATCTTACCGAAATGTACCCCGCTGGCAAATTCCGATTGAACTGAAACGTCAATTTCCGGATTTGCAGATCATCTGTGATAACAGCCATATTTGTGGACGCCGGGATACGTTACAAACAGTAGCACAGCAGGCTTTAGATCTCAATTTTGATGGCCTGATGACAGAGGTTCATCCAACGCCTGATTCTGCCTGGAGCGATGCCGCTCAGCAAATCACGCCAGACCAGTTTGAATTACTGTTGGCAAATCTGATTGTGCGTCAGCCAGGAACAGATAATCCGGAGCTGGAAGCATCACTGGATCAGTTGCGGCATGAAATTGATGAGATAGACTCCGAGTTATTGCGGATGCTTGGAGATCGCATGAAACTGGCTGAAGGAATCGGTGAATACAAGAAAAAGAATAATATTGCCATTCTCCAGCCGCAGCGTTGGAACGAGATACTTCAACTGGCACAATTGCGCGGTTCCCAATATGGGTTAAGTCCTGATTTTGTTTCTGTTCTGCTAAAATCGGTACACCAGGAGTCCATCAACCACCAAAATATGATCATGAATCAGTCTGTAGTTGATGAAAAGTCGTAGTTTTTTGCATTTACTAAAATTTTATTTGGGGAAGTAGAAAAAAAATTCAATCTTAGCATTGTTCATTTTACAAAGGGATTATTCACGACACCGTCTTACACAAAACGCAGGGTACATGCTGGTTTTAATTATTACCTCGGGGGCTTTCCTATTGGGAGGCGCATTCGTTTTAGCTTCAAACCTTACTACTTCACGAAGCAAACGATTATACTAAAAATCTACATTCTACATCTACTTGTTTAAGCCAAATTTTTATGCCTCCGTTCGGCATAAAGGCTGCAAGTATGTTTTTTTCTATTCACATCCTTCTCGCTCACTGGCGAATATTGCTGCCTGTAGGTCTATGACCTCTTTCTGTCTAAATGGCGGCATTTCCATTTTATTGTTAATCATCTAGCAGCGTTCAATCCGACTCAAACGTCTATTCACTGTAGCATTTAAGATTTATTAAATAAAGTCAACCTAATGAGAAATTATTTTCTTTTTGGCCTGGTCTTTTTATTCATATCCTCCTGCGTGCGGGTTGCTGATGTGCAAATAAACGAACCGGTAGATGGCCTGCGTCCTGTGTATGCAATTGGCTCCTGGCAGGAAATCAGCATCACCACGCCTAAGCCAATCGATTACCTTGGTAAGATTTACTATAAAGACGATACAATTTATGCGGTAGAGCAATACAAGGGTATTCATATTATCGACAATAGTGATCCAACCAATCCGACACAGATAGCTTTTCTGGAAATTATTGGTGTACGGGATCTTGCCATCAAAGGAGATATCCTTTATGCAGATAATGCTACAGACCTGGTTAGTCTGGACATCTCGGATATTGAAAATCCGAAATTGCTAAGCCGGGTGGAGGATCTTTATCCAAACCTGGACCAGGGATTTCCGCAAGGATATGAAGGTGCATTTGAATGTGTTGATGAATCAAAAGGTCTTATTATCGGCTGGGAACCAGCCACATTGGAGAATCCTTCCTGCTGGCGTTAATCAAAAAGGTAAAAAACATGAAAAATATACTATTCCTCGTCTTATTATCTTCCCTTATCTGGGGCTGTTCGAAAAGTGATTCGGCTAACCCGCAGTTACAATCAGATGTTGGTGTTGCCGGCTCCTATGCCCGATTTATTATTAAGGGTGATTTTATGTATGTTGTTGATGAGTCAAACCTGATAACCTTCAGTCTGGCTGATCCAACCACACCGGTACAGGTACATACACAACCAATTGGGGAATCCGTGGAAACGGTTTACCAATTAAATGACCGCTTATTTATTGGTTCCGGTTCCGGTTTATACCTCTATACAATCGGACAGGATGGTCTGCCTGTTTTTGCGGGTGAATACCTGTACTCAAATTTTGGATTTGATATAGAACCTTGTGATCCTGTTGTTGCCAATGATTCGGTAGCATATGTTACCCTAAACACGACCAATCGGGTGACCCGATGCAGGGTTAATACCACTATGGGCATCAACCTGTTGAACATATTTGATATCAAGGATTTTAATAATCCGGTATTGATTTCACAATATGAAATGGTCAATCCAAAAGGAGTTGGTCTTGACGGTACGATCTTGTTTGTTTGTGATGGAGAAGATGGATTAAAAGTCTTTGATGTGGCAGACCCTTACAATATCCAATTATTACATCATTTTCCCGGATTTGAAGCGTACGATGTGATTCCGCTAAATGGTTTATTATTGGTTATTGGTCCGGATAATATCTATCAATATGACTATTCGGAGCTGGTGAACATGATTCGAATTTCAACAATCCCGGTTGGTGTGTGAAAAAGCTAATTGTACTCCTAATTGTATTTTTTAGGCTGATTAGCCTCCAGGCTCAGGAAGCTCCTGCCGCTGAATTTTATCGGTTAAGTCTGAAGTTTTATCCTACCTTTTTGGTGGATTTTACCGGACCTTCACTGGAGGGTGGATTGGAATACCGGATCAATGAAAAGTGGGCGGTCCAACAGGATTTTGGATATATCAGTACCTGGGATACGCGTTATTTCCTTTCGGTAGATGATATGGTGGGATTTCGGTTTAGGACCAGCATTCGAAAATATTTTGGTTCCGACGGGGGGTATCAAGCGCTGGCGTTTGGTTATAAACATGTGACAAGAGATCGTTCGGATACGTTTTGCCGTGAAGACTGTGCCTATTTTGAGGATATTGATTACCAGTTAAGGGGCAATGACTTTTCGCTACATTACCTGATTGGCCAAAAAGATGAGTTTTGGAAAATTGGACTGGTCGATCTTAATGTTGGTGCAGGGTTACGCTTGTTTAAACGCGTGCGAACTCCCGAACTACCCGAGGACGCCTTTTTCTCCGGAATAAATGATGATTTTACTTTTCGTGTACGTACCAATAAATGGTTGCTTATTCCCAGTGCTATAATTAGTATTTCGGTTGGGATCGGGAAATAAAATGGGCTGGTGCAAAGGTGCCGCTCCTAGGGAGCTTT
>JAGQWR010000011.1 GCA_020437105.1 Saprospiraceae bacterium | reverse complement strand
GCTCTAAACCAACTGAGCTAATCGCCCAATTAAGGGTGGGAGAAAGACCAGCAGAAAAAAGCACTGGATCAAGTCAATGACCCTCCCGCATTGAAGATGCGGGATGCTCTAAACCAACTGAGCTAATCGCCCTATTAAGGGTGGGAGAAAGACCAGCAGAAAAAAGCATTGGATCAAGTCAATGATCCTCCCGCATTGAAGATGCGGGATGCTCTAAACCAACTGAGCTAATCGCCCGAAATTAGTTTGTGTTTGAGTGTGTGATTGAGTTTGAAGTCAATTACAGGCAAACACTATATCTAAAACGAGTATTCAAAATTGAATCCCGGACTTTTGGCCGGGACTTTTGGAGCAGGTAGTACCTGTTCCCGAGCGTCTGGTTTTAACTCAACCGCAACGCTTCTTATACTGCTTCTTTCAACAGCGGTGCAAATATATAGCCGCTAAATATTATAGGCAAGCCTTTTGGAAAAAAAGATCAAAATATTCTTGGGGTAAGAGGCAGTCGGTAATCGGGGCTTTCATTACCTTTAGCTGTCTCCATAACCCTCCTATATGTTAAAACGTTTTGCAAAAATAGCGGGCATCGCGCTCGGGCTGCTTGTTCTGTTGTCGGTATTACTCACCGAGATCTTTGAAAAAAAGATCGGAAATACGATTGTGCAGGAGGTGCAGGCACAACTCACAAGCGATCTCCAAATCGATAATTTTGACCTTTCCCTGCTCCGCTCATTTCCACGGGTATCGGCTAATCTGGAAGGCGTGGTGGTGGAAGATGCCGGAGGAGAGGTCTTGCTGGAATGTAAAACGCTGGCTTTCCGCTTTGGCTTGTTTAGCCTCTTTAGCTCCAACATTAAGGTGCGCTCGGTGGTGATCTCCGATGGTGCCCTCCGCGTATCAATTGATAAAAAAGGGAAGCCCAACTACGATATCTTTAAAAAGTCTGAAACGGAAGAACCGGAGGTCGAAGAACCCAGTGAGCTGTCGATCTCTCTGGCAAAAGCAACACTGGAAAATATCGAACTGATCTATGAGGATGAATCTGCCGATCAAAGTATTCTCCTACAAGTTGAAGAAGCTACCTTCTCCGGAGAGGTAAGTAGTACCAAATTTGAACTCGAAACCACCGCCCAACTCCATTCTAATTTTATTGAAACAGGTACTTCCCGCTACCTGGCAGGAAAAAAACTGGGCTATGATGCCAAGTTATTGGTTGATCTGGATGAAGGACTTTATGAATTTACGGATGTACTCCTGGAGGTAGATGGCAATGTGTTTCGCATAGAAGGTCATATCGATGAAGAACCCGGTTTTACGGAGGTTGATCTGGCCGCTACCATCGAGGAAGGCAATCTCGAAGCTATCGTACAGTTGCTTCCCGCTGATTACCTCGATTATGCCGGTGGACTCTCCAGTAAAGGCACGTTCTTTTTTAACGCTACAGCGCAGGGAAGGTATAATGATCGCACGATGCCCGCGATTCAGGTGGATTTTGGATTGAAAGACGGACGTGTTAACAGCGACCGGATCGATGGCTCCCTGAAAGATGTAAACTTCGATGCTTCCTTTACGAATGGCGATAAACATACCAATGCTACCAGTCATTTTGTATTGAATGACTTTCGGGCCTACCTGGATAAAGAACGGGTGGAAATGCAACTCGATGTGCGTAACCTCGATGATCCGCAAATTGAATTTTACCTGGATGGCACCCTGCCGCTGCGCTCCACCTACGGTCTCTTTGGCGAGCAGGTGACCGGCGGAGAAGGCGAACTGGAAATCAACGAGCTAAAGGTAAAAGGACGCTACAAGGACATGATCCAAAATTCGCGGGCAGGCAGAGTGACGATGACCGGAAGTGTCGAATTTGATGACACCGGTGTCACAATCAATGACGAAACCATGCGCTTTGATCGCGGAAAACTGCTTATCGATAATAATTCTCTGACAATTCAGGAACTGGAACTGGAAGGCGCTGGCAGCGAGATCGTTCTGAATGGAAAATTCAGTAACCTCCTGCCGGTTTTGTTTGCCGATGACCGCAACTCCAAAGATGCGTACCTCGACTTTGATGCGACATTAACAGCCGGAGAAATTGATATTGATCGCTTTGTCGCATTGACAGCGGTCCCGGAAGCTGATACAAGTAGCCGCCGACAACAACAGGAAGTTGTGGCTCAAAAATCAGAAACCGAACACCGCGAATGGCTGGCTTCATTTCTGGAAGGTACCTTTGAAGCACGCGTCGGACGTTATACTTCCGGAGCGCTGGAAGGAACAGACTTTGTCGGGCAGCTGATTTTCAGGGATCGCCAAATGCAGATCAAAGGGGAAACAAAAACCATGGATGGATCCTTTACCCTCGATGGAAAAATGATGTTTATTGAAGAACCCATCCTGGAACTCAAGCTGATCGCCGACCATGTCAGTATGTCGGAGTTTTTCCGGCAAACGGGTAATTTCGGACAAGAAACCCTTACCGATAAACAAGTGTCTGGTATCCTGAATTCCAAAATTTGGATACAGGCTTACTTTGATTCGGATGGAAACTTTCTGTCGGATAAACTCTATGTGATCGCCGGCATCGGACTGGAAAAAGGACGGCTGCGCAATTTCGAGCTGCTCGAATCCTTCTCTAAATATGTCCACATCCAAGAGCTGCGAGACATTGAGATCGTGAGCCTCCAAAATTACCTGGAGATCAAAGGCAGTAAACTCTATATCCCGGTCATGTTTATCCAGAGTACGGCGCTGAATCTGACCATCAGCGGTACTCATACATTCGATAATTATCTGGATTATAATATTAAGGTAAATGCAGGCCAGGTCGTCATGAATCGGGTGAAAAAATACGACCCGAATATGGTGCCCGTTACAGCCAAAAGAAATGGTTGGGCCAACCTGTATTACAAGATCGAAGGTCCAATGGATAGCTACGATTTCAGATCTGCAAAAAAGGAGATCAAACAGGATTTCGCGCAAAGCGAATACCTCAAACGGGAATTACGGGATCGGCTTATCCGGCACTTTGGCGATATTCAACTTGTCGAAGAACCAGAAGCCTGGAATGATATCCCCGAATTTTCCGGCTTCGATGAAAATGAAGACGATGAGTTTCTGGAGGGAGACTGGTAGTTATAATTCTTAATTTTTAGGTTTTAATTCTTAGTGCGGACTATTAAAAATTAAGAACTAAAACTTAAAAATTATTATGATCAGTATTTTATACAAACATTCTTGGGCTCCGTGAAAAAGCGGAGTGCTTCTAATCCCCCTTCACGGCCCATGCCCGACTCCTTGACTCCGCCGAAAGGCGTACGGAGATCCCGGAGCATCCAGCAATTTACCCAGACGATACCCGCTTGCAGTTGCTCTGCCACGCGGTTGGCACGGGAGATGTCCTGCGTCCATACGGTGCTGGCGAGGCCGTATTTTACGCCGTTTGCCAGTGCGATGGCTTCCTCTTCGGTGTCGAAAGGTTGAATCGTTACAACCGGACCGAAAATTTCTTCCTGATTGGTCCGGCACTCATTGTTGAGTCCTTCGATGACAGTAGGCCGGAGGAAATAGCCTTGCTCATATTCTCCCGGTACGTCAACGGGTTTGCCGCCACAGAGGACAGTGCCTCCTTCTACTTCTGCCAATGCGATATAACCCATGACTTTTTCCATGTGGGCTTTGGATACCAGAGCTCCTAAGTCGGTGACCGATGAAAATGGATCGCCCACTTTCAGAAACTGCACCCGTTTGACAAATTCTTCCTTGAATTTATCATAAATGGGGCGCTGAATGTATAACCTCGAACCACACAAACAAATCTGGCCGTTATTGGAAAACGATGAACGAATAGTGTCCACCATCATTTGATCGAAGTCGCAATCAGCGAAGATGAGGTTGGGGTTTTTGCCGCCCAATTCGAGGGATGCTTTTTTGAAGGTTTGGGAGGTAGTCTGCAGGATACGTCGACCAGTAGCCGTGCCACCCGTAAACGAAATGGCTTTTACATCATCGTGATCTACAATGGCCTGCCCGGCTTTCGGACCCAGCCCCTGCACAATGTTTAGTACACCCGGTGGAAGCCCGGCTTCGGCGCAAGCCTGACCAAGCATAAAGGCCGTCATGGGTGTCAGCTCTGATGGTTTAGCGACTACACAATTGCCGGTAGCCAGTGCCGGAGCAATCTTCCAGCTGAACAGATATAGCGGCAGATTCCAGGGCGAAATGCAGCCAACTACGCCTAAGGGTTGACGCAGGGTAAAGTTGATGGCCTCTCCCGCAATGTGATGCGATTCGGAACTGAAATGCATGATCGCTGTCGCGAAAAAACGAAAATTGGACTGCGAGCGCGGAATATCGACAGTGGACGACATCGCCATCGGTTTGCCGGAGTCAATACTCTCAGCACGGGCGAAGGCCTCTAAATTTTGCTCGATAATATCTGCGACCCGCATCAGGATACGGAACCGTTTATCTGTGGCCATTTTGGCCCATCCAGGAAAAGCTTTCTTTGCGGCTTCTACCGCCTTGGCTACATCTCGTTCGTCAGAATCCGGAATGTGCGAATAAACCTGTCCGGTAGCCGGATTGTAATTATCAAAGTATTCGCCGGACTCGGCCGGAACAAAAGCTCCGTTGATGTAGTTCTTGATGTACTTTTCCGGACGCATAGATTATTTTTTATAAAGTCCCACTCGCTTCCCGGTAAATGACCGCCGCCATTACCTGACCCACAATCCCAAGGGTCTCCGGACTGATAATGTCAATATTGTCATCGTGTGTATGCCAATAAGAACCAAATCCGGTCTCTGAGCCGGCAGGTTTGTTGATGATGTCGATCATCGGGATTTCGGCAATCGTGTTTACAAAGTAGTGGTCATCGAAAATGGCACCTGTTGGAATATCCACAAATAAATTGCCATGTCCCATCGAATGCGCGAGGCGCCAGATTTTGTTCATTACCTGCGGCGCATAGGTCATCGAAACACGGTCTTTGGTGAAGCGGGGTGTATGCGAGCCAATCATATCAAGCAATATTCCGTATATCGGATTGTAATTGGGTGCATGCAGGTTGTTCGACCAGTATTGCGAACCTAATCCCCAGGTACTTGGATCGTCTCCTCCGGATTCCCCCTGATCTTCTACGTCAAATAACACGAGATCTACTCCGAAATTATCCATTGGGTTTTCCTGAAGCAGGCGGCCCAACTCCAGTAAAACGCCGACACCGGAAGCGCCATCATCTGCTCCGTCAATCGCCTCATCCCGGCGTTCATTACTCAGCGGAGAATCGGCAAAAGCGCGCGAATCCCAGTGTGCAGATAAAACAATCCGGCGGCGTGCAGACGGATTATATTGCGCGATAATATTTGTAGCCGGCATTTTTTTGCCGTCATAAGCTGTCGCTTCCCAGCTCTGTTTAATGACCTCCAATCCATAAGATTCAAACTTGCTGACCAGCCAGTCGCGGCAGGCAGCATGTGCTTCCGTACCTGGAACTCGTGGACCAAAGGCAACTTGCTTTAATACATGTGTGTAAGCCGAATCGGGGCTAAAAGCAGGAACCTTATAGCTGGGGTACTGTGTATCCTCAATGGGTGGTGGTGGGGGAGGGGTTTCTGGTTGTTCTGGTGTTTCGTCGGTACATGCAGGACTCAGCAGAATGAGTGCAAAAAGCAAAAACCAGATAGGCTGAGTGGATTTATATTTCATGGATTATTTATTATCAGTTTTTGAAAAATGATTCCATCCCTGAGCGATGATTGGATGTAAATTTCCGCCTGTGGTATGGAGGTTTATACCATCCGACTTTTCTACTATTTCCCCGGCAATATAAATATCGGGTAAAAACCTGACCTTTTCGAGATCTCCAGGATGAATGGTGAATAGCAACTCGTAATCTTCCCCGCCGCTCAGCGCACAGGTAACAGGATCCATTTTGAACGTCACAGCCATTTGCTCTGCATCCGGATGGATCGGAATTCCGCTTTCTTCAATGTAGGCTCCTACATTCGATTGCGAACAAATATGAAACAATTCAGATGCCAGTCCGTCGGAGATGTCGATCATAGAACTGGGGACCAGATCATTTTTTTCAAACAACTCAAACATATCTATGCGGGCTTCAGGTTTCAGTTGCCGGCTAATGAGGTAGTTTTGCTCCTCCAGATCCGGTTGAATGCCGGGATTGGAAAGAAAAAGTTGCTTCTCGCGTTCCAGAATTTGTAGGCCGAGATAGGCACTGCCCAGATTTCCGGTAATACAAATGATGTCGCCAATTTTTGCTGTATCCCGATACGTAATCTTTTCTTCCGCTGCACTGCCTATCGCCGTTACACTGATTATTAAGCCTTTCGGCGAAGAAGTAGTGTCGCCGCCGACCAGATCCACATTATAAAAGGCACAGGCCTTATAAATGCCGTCGTAAAGCTCTTCCAGTGCTTCTACAGAAAAACGGTTGGAAATAGCAATTGATACGGTAATCTGTTCCGGGCGCGCATTCATCGCGATGATGTCGGAAAGGTTTACCACAACGGCCTTATATCCCAAGTGCCTTAAAGGCGTGTACATCAGGTCAAAGTGGATGCCCTCGACCAGCATATCTGTGGAAAATATAACTTTTCGACTCTCATAATCGACTACTGCAGCATCGTCTCCAATACCTTTAATAGTAGAGGGTTTGTTGATCGGAAAACGGTCGGTCAGGTGTTTGATCAATCCAAACTCTCCCAACTCGTTTACATCCGTTCTTTCAGGTATTTGATCTTCGTTTTTTGCCATTGGTGCAAAATTATTAAAATTTGGCCAACCCTAGGACTAATGCTTAATTGTGCTGCTCCTTTTGAACGATTTAAAGGCGTATCTATGGCTTTAGTCGCAAATTATAAGTGATTCGTAAAAAATAATGGGAAAGCCGCCGCACAATTATTTCTTTTGCGTTGTTTATTATACGCTACAGAGCCATCCACAGATATCTATAAATTATTGAACAAAATCAAAATTAACCATGAAGAATATTCTTCCATTGTTCTTTCTTGCTCTTTTATCTTTTTCATTTGCTACGCAGTCACAGGCACAAGATGCTGATGAAGTCATTGCGGCTTATCTCGAAGTAACCAATGGTGCCAAATGGTCGGAGTTCTCAGCAATGCGCATGACTGGCAGTTCTGTCAATCAGGGTATGGAGTTCCCTATTTCTGTAGTAGCCATGCGTCCGAATCTGCAAAAAGTTGAAGTAAGTATCCAGGGCAAGTCCTTTGTTGATTCGTATGATGGCGAGGTAGCCTGGTCTATCAATCCGTTTATGGGAGGTACAGAACCAACCAAAAAAAATGAAGAAGAAACAGCGGAAGCTGCTCTAAATAACTTTGAGCCCGAGTTGCTTAACTGGAGAGATAAAGGTCATACAGTAACATACGACGGCGCAGAAGAAGTTGAAGGTACTGATTGCCATCGCCTGAAATTGGTTAAGGCAAATGGTGACGAAGAATATTATTTCTTCGATAAAGAAACAGCTGTATTGATTATGCAGCGGTCCTATATTAAGTCTGGTCCAATGAAAGGACAAGCTGTTGAAACCTATATGAGTGATTACGATGAAGTAAATGGCATCTATATCGCTTTTACCCTGGAGCAAAAAGTGGGCGGCCAGACTTTCATGCAGATGACTGCTGAAACGATTGAGTTGGATCCGGAGGATCTGACCAAGGAAGCATTTGCATTCCCTGAAAAGTAAATAACGCAACCATAGCAGAGGCTATCCGGGATTCCCGGAAGCCTCTTTTTTTTGCCCTTCCTGATTTTTGCAAAACGATTAACCTATGAGATCGAATCTAACCCAACTCCTTTTTACCTTTCTCTCCTTTTGTTGCCTCGGCACCTTGACCGCGCAGGAACCACTTAGTGTCTCCTTCGGCGATCTGCGTGCGCGTAGTATCGGCCCCGCGCTTATGAGCGGTCGGGTAGTAGATATTGAAGGTGTAAATTCCGATTCAAAAAAAGTATATATCGGGTCCGCTTCCGGTGGTATCTGGTATTCCGCTAATGGCGGAGCAGACTTTCGTCCGATATTTGATGAGTATACCATGTCGATTGGGCACATCACCGTTGACCAAAATCACCCCGACACTATCTGGGTGGGCACCGGAGAACCCTGGACCCGAAACAGTGTTTCTGTCGGAGAAGGACTCTTTCGGAGCTTAAATGGCGGTAAAACATGGACCAAAATTGGATTCGAAGACTCTGAGCGCATTTCCAATATTATTGTTGATCCTACAAACTCAGCGATTGTTTATGTAGCCGTGCAGGGACACCTCTGGGGACCACACAAGACACGCGGCATCTACAAAACCACAGACTTTGGACAAACCTGGGAACAGGTGCTCTACGTAGATGAAAATACCGGCGCAGCGGATATGTCTATGGATCCTACCGATCCAAACACGCTCTTTGTAAGTATGTGGGACCACCGCCGTACACCAGACTATTTTGTCTCCGGTGGCCCGGGAAGCGGCTTGTTTAAAACCACCGACGGTGGTGCTAACTGGACCAAAGTAACAGCAGGTTTGCCTGCTGGTAAACTCGGACGATTAGCCGTAGCTATTGCGCCTTCCAATGCGGATATTGTTTATGTAACCGTTGAAGCTGAAAAGAAGGAAGATAAAGGTTTGTATCGCTCGGAAGACGGTGGAGCTACCTGGACCTTTGTCAGCTCCGATTTTAATGTTACCGTTCGACCATTTTATTTTTCCAGGCTGGTTGTTGATCCGGTCAACCCGGACAAATTATTCAAGTGTGGTCTGAACCTGACCGTTAGTGAGGATGGTGGAAAAAGCTGGCGGACAGTTGGCAGTGGGGTGCACTCGGATCTCCACGACGTTTGGGTAAATCCGAACATGACGGATATGGTATTTTGCGGTACAGACGGGGGCGCTTATCGCTCACTCGACGGCGGTTACCTGTTTGAAATGTTTATGGATCTTCCCTTGTCGCAGTTTTATGCCGTAACCGTAGATAATGCCGAGCCCTTTAATGTATATGGCGGTTTGCAGGATAATGGTTCCTGGTATGGTCCGTCTGCCAGTGCCGGTGGCGTAGCAAACCGGGACTGGGATATCTCAAACTGGGGCGATGGATTTCATTCCATTCCGCATCCTACTGATTCGGATATCGTTTACTCCGAAAGCCAGGGCGGAAACCTGGTGCGCCACAATAAAAAAGACGGCCAATCAAAAGATATCAAACCTATTGAAGAAGAGGGCGATCCGGATTATCGCTGGAATTGGAATACCCCCATTCAGGTCAGTCCGAATAACCCGGAGCGTTTGTATGTAGCGGCTCAATTTTTGTTTCAATCGGATGATCGAGGTAATTCCTGGACCAAAATTTCTCCGGATCTCACAACTAATAATCCGGATCGCCAGCGGCAGAAAACCTCAGGCGGACTGTCTGTCGATAATTCTGCTGCGGAGAATAATACGACCATTTATGTGATCACGGAATCCCCTCTAAATGGGAAAGTGATCTGGGTCGGAACAGATGATGGCAACCTCCAGCTTACCCGCGATGGCGGAAAAAGCTGGACCAATGTGGCGCCAAACATTCCTGGTTTGCCTGCCTTTACCTGGTGTACCGGCATCGAGCCGAGCCATTTTGATGACAAGACCTGTTACGTCACCTTCGACGGCCACAAGCAGGGCGACAAAACAAGCTATGTTTTTAAAACGACAGATTCCGGAGCTACCTGGACATCTTTGGTGACAGATGATATTGAAGGATATGCCCTGAGCATCCGCGAGGATTTAGAATCTTCCAACCTGTTGTTTTTAGGCACCGAATTTGGACTCTACATTTCAATGGATAGCGGACTGAGCTGGAAGGCGTTTCGCAATAACCTGCCTCGGGTAGGGGTTCGGGCGATGGTTATTCACCCCAGAGACAATGCACTTGTGTTGGCTACCCATGGTCGGGGTATTTTCATCCTGGATGATATTCGTCCGCTGCGGCAGATCACTGCTGAAGTAGCGGCTAAAAAACTGGAATTCCTGGATTTAGGACCCACTTATTTCAGGTTAGAGGGGCCTTCTGCGCCTTTCGGCGGATCCGGGAATTTTGTTGGGCAGAACCCGGATACTGATGCCAAGATTGTGTATTACATGGAGAAACGCCACACCTTTGGCAAGATGAGTATGGATGTGTATGATTCGGAAGGCAACTTAATTAAAACGCTCCCGGCAGGTAAAAGTGCAGGTATTAATATTGTGAGTCTGCCGACTCGTTTGCCGATGCCAAAAGCCGCTCCAACAAATAATCGAATGGCTCTTTTTGGTTCTGTACTTACTCCGGGTCTTGCTGAAGGGGTTTATACGGTAAAAATCAACAAAGGAAATGAGGTTTACGAAACAACTTTCGAGCTGCTTTTCGATCCGAAGCATGAAGCCAATTATCCGGCGAAAGACCGCAAACTAGCCCGGGAAACACAGCTCCGCTTATACAATATGACCAATCAATTGGGATATATTTATTTTATGCTGGAAGACATGCAAAAGCAGGCTGAAATGCGTGTAGCCGATGTCAGCAAGAAAAAGGATAAAGAGCTAATCGAGGCATTTGCCAGGGAAGTGGAGAAATATAAAGACGGACTGGTGTCGCTGGAAGGCGACTTTTATGTGGACGAGGGCAGCAATATTCGGGAGGATATTTCTACGCTTTACCTGGGTATGAGCCAATATCCTGGTAGTCCGTCAGAAGGTCAAATCCGTAAAACAGGTGAATTGGAAGGTCGTATGGCGACAGTTCAATCTAAGTTTGATGGTTTTGTAAGCCGGATGAATGCGATTAATGAGAAACTTGTAAAACTGGAACTGGCTCCAATAGCTATCAAAACAATGGAAGCTTATTTAGAGCAATAGATATAAAAAGGGGAGTTGTTAAGACCAATGCGAAAATGCAATGATTAACAACTCCCCTTTTTAATGCTGAATTTTTAATGAGGTCAGACGCTCTTTATCTTTTCCGCAAAAGCGTTCCAGAGGGGCAGGTCCGGAATCGGGGCTTCGATCAATTTGCGATCGCCACCGGTTGGGTGGGTAAACTCCATTTTCCAGCAAAACAGATCAATAGATCGATCTTTATTTTGGCGTTTGAATCCGTATTTTTCATCTCCCCGAATCGGGCAACCCATTTGTCCAAACTGTGCCCGAATCTGGTGGTGGCGGCCGGTTAGCAATTCCACTTTATATAGAAAGTAGCGATCACTTGCATCAATCAGGTCATAGTTTAAGATAGCTTCCTGGGTATCCACATCCGGATTGTCCAGGGCGAGGCTTCGATTTTTAGTGCCATCCTTTTTAATGTGATGGATGAGCTGGCCAGAATCCTTCGGCAGTTTTTTGCCGGTGATAGCGAGGTAGGTTTTATTCAGACTCCGATCCTGGAGTTGCTGGTGAATAGCGGCAGCAGCCTGTGCATTCTTCCCAAACAGAACCAGTCCGGCTACCGGCCGATCCAAACGGTTGGTCAGGTAGAGGTTCTTTTTGGCATAAATTTCCGCCAGATCAAAAAGAGACTTTGCGCCACTTTGGTCTGCCTGCACAGGCATACCGGCTGGTTTATTTAGCGCAATGATCTGTTGGTCCTTATATAGTACGAGATCACCCGGACGGATAATTTGTTCTTCCATGCTTAGTCAACTTCTTCGTAATCAGTATAGTCGTTGTCATCCAGGTCCTTTTCAGGACGCTGTGGCGGATTCGGCGCTTGTAGCATGGGCTGAAAAAATACCCGATAAACCAGGTATCCCAACAATAACATGATCAATAACTTCATAAGCCATTTTTTGCGAAGGTACAGCTTTGATTGAAGGGAGGCAATTAAGAACTTGATTGGATTTTTATTTCCTGAATGCTGAATTTTAGTTCGCTGCGCGAAGGTTTAAACCGTTTGAATCGTTTTACGCGTTTAAAACGTTAAATTCGTCGATTCGTCATAGACGAATTTATAGACTCTCGACCTTAGACCCTGGACCCTAGACAGGGCGCAGCCCTCAACTCTCACATCTCACCTATAATCTTTAACCTCTCAACTCTAATCTGGCCGAAGGCCCCTCAAACCTAATCGATAAAACAAGGCAATATAAGCCCTGGAATTTTTGTTACTTTTGCAACGCTTATGCCTGAAAAGAAGGGCATGCCGGGGAAATTCCCCTCGATCAAAATCGAATACATGAGCTATAAAAGACTTTCTAATCTGGCCGGTTGGCTAGTTTTCGCTGTCGCATTTGTCGTTTATTATCTATCAGCTGAACGTACAGGCAGTCTTTGGGATTGCGGCGAGTTTATCGCCGGAGCCTACAAACTGGAAGTAGTGCACCCACCTGGAGCCCCTCTTTTTCTGATTATAGGTCGGATGTTTACCTGGGTTGCCAGCCTCATCTCAGACAACCCCGAATCTATTGCGTTTTCTGTAAACCTGATGTCGGGTATCTGTGCTGCTTTTACAGCCGGATTAGTTGCCTGGGCTACCATTATGCTCTCTAAGCTGGCTTTAGTTGGGCGCGATGTCGAACCTGATCAAGGACAACAATATGCAACGATTTTTGCGGGTGTTGTAGCCGGATTAACAACTGCTTTTTGTACGTCCATTTGGTTTTCTGCGGTAGAAGGCGAGGTATATGCGATGTCCACCTTCTTTACAGCGCTGACTTTCTGGGCTACTACCCGCTGGTATTACCTTCCGGATACGCCTAAAACAGATCGCTGGTTAGTATTCATTGTATATGCTGCCGGATTGTCCATCGGAGTACACTTATTGAGTTTGCTCACGTTTCCTGCATTGGCGCTATTTTATTATTTCAAAAAATATGAAAACCACAACCTGCTGGGTATGGCCGTTGCCGCAGGTACCGGAACCTTGATACTGGGTGTGGTTCAATTGGTGATCATTATTGGGTTGAGCAAGCTGTGGTTTAACCTGGATTATTTTATGGTTAACAGCTTAGGGTTACCCCTGCACTCCGGGGTGATTCCGCTTGTGTTGATCATCGGAGGCATTACATTCGGGTTGCTGAATTATGCCCATATGAAAAATTTGCCGATTGTACAATTAATGACAGTCAGCGCCCTGATGGTTGTATTGGGCTTTTCCACTATTGGTGTCGTAGTTATTCGGGCAAATGCCAATACGCCCATCAATATGAATAATCCGAATAACGCTGCCCGCCTCATCCCATACCTCAATCGGGAGCAATATGGAGAGCGGCCCCTGCTTTATGGTCCGTGGTATGGTGCCAGTCCGGTAGATAATGCGTTTGAAGACCGGTATGATTATGTAGATGGTGAATACCAGGTTGTAGATGAGAAAGTGAGCTACGAATACGCAGCTTCAGATAAGATGTTTTTCCCTCGTATGAGTGATGGCTCCCAAAATCGGGGCAGGCTGTATGAGCAGTGGCGTGGCGGTAAAACCGGCAAACCTACTCAATTGGAAAATCTGAAATACTTTTGGCAGTACCAGGTAAACTGGATGTACTGGCGTTACTTCATGTGGAATTTTGCCGGAAGGGAAAATGGCCAACAAGGGTTCTGGCCCGGTGATCCAAGTAGTGGACAATGGTACTCAGGGATCAAACCTCTTGATGAGATGCGCTTGTATGATGAGTCGGCTTTGCCAGAGCGTATGGTAAATGACCAGTCTCAGAATAAATATTATATGCTTCCGCTGATTTTTGGATTGCTGGGTTTATTCTTCCATCTCAAAAATCGGCCGAATGATGCCATTGCCCTGATTGCTTTATTTATCATTACAGGTATTGGTATTATCGTGTATTCCAACCAGCCTCCAAACGAACCACGAGAACGGGATTATGTATTGATAGGCTCGTTTTTCACCTTTGCGATCTGGGTCGGCATGGGCGCACTCTTCATGTTTGAGGTACTTCGGAGTCGAATGTCTTCGAAGATGGCAGCTATCATTGGTAGTGTGGCGGTGCTAATTGCTCCTGCCATCATGTTGGCACAAAACTTCGATGACCACAGTCGCCGAAATATTAAGGCGAGCCGGGATTATGCCCACAACTTCCTGGAGAGTTGCGAAGAGAACGCCATCATTTTCACCTACGGGGATAATGATACCTATCCACTATGGTATGCTCAGGAAGTGGAAAATATCCGTCCGGACGTGCGGGTGGTTAATCTTAGCCTTATTGCTGTAGATTGGTACATCGAGCAGCTTCGACGGAAAGTCAATGACTCGCCTCCGATAAAACTGACGATCACGGATGAAGCCTATAAAGGAAGTAAACGAAATCTGACACCGTATTTTAATCGGTCTAACCCGAATGGCGACCCGAATCTGGATCAGATTATTAATTTCCAGGAAGAATTGCGCTTTATGGGGACTGATCAGGTTTCAAATGACGCAAATCGCCGGCAACCTAAATCGTATTTCCGGAGCCGACGCTTCTTTATCCCGATTGATACGGATAAAATTTTCGAGAATGGCCTGGCCAATCCTTCAGATACGGGTATGATTGTGGACCGGATTCCGTTTAAATTCGGACCGAATAAAAACTACCTGATTAAAGATGAGTTGGCTGTATTGGATGTAATTACCTCTAATATCAATGACAGACCGATCTACTTTGCAGTGACCTGCCGGGAAGAAAAACTGTTTGGGTTGCAGGATTATATGCAATTGGAAGGTTTAGGACTGCGTCTGGTAGCTGTCAATACCCCGATGAGTCAACAACGGGCTCAATACGGTGGGGTTTACGGTGCCGGTCGGGTAGCTACGGACATTTTCTACGACAATGTAATGGATGACTTTAAATGGGGGAATTTTGATACGGAAAGGCTACCTGTTAGTACCAGCTATGCGCCAAGTATCCAAAGTTTCCACCTCACCATGCTGCGTGCTGCGGAGGAGATGGTTGCAGAAGGTGAAAAAGAAAAAGCCATTGATATTTGTGCCGAATACCTGAAAGCGTTCCCGCAAATGAACTTTGCCTATGATTACCGAACGCTCCGGATACTAAATGTAATGGTTGCAGCCGGCGGTTACGATCAGGCAAAACCACATTTGGAAGCCCTGGCTAAAGAAACACTCGAATACCTCGACTTCTATAGCTCGATTGATCTGGATGATCTGGAAGCAGGATTCCAACAGGATTTCTCTCTGGCTATTCGAACGAAGGAAGACCTTTTGAGGATGGTGCAGCGAGAAGGAGATGCTGATTTCCTGGCGCAATTGCAAGAGATGTTTATTGAATATACTTTACCTGATAATCCACCGGCTCCACCGCCACCAGGCGGAGGCGGATCAGAGGATTAGAGGGGAACGAGAATAAACGTATATCCAAAATTAGTGCATATGCAGATTTCATCGATTGCCATTGGCTGTGATCATGCCGGCTTTGCGTATAAAGATCCTATCATAAAAATGCTGCAGGAGCAGGGTGTAAAAGTCACCGATTTCGGAACAAACTCAGAAGACTCGGTTGATTACCCTGATTTTGTGCATCCTGTTGCTGATCAGGTGGAATCAGGTGAAGCCGATCTCGGTATTGTTATTTGTGGCAGTGGGAATGGTGTGGCTATGACCGCCAATAAACACCAGGGGATTCGGGCAGCACTTTGCTGGCAATCTGAACTGGCTCAATTGGCCCGGGAACACAACAATGCGAATGTGCTCGCTTTACCTGCTCGTTTTATCTCTGTACACCAGGCGCTGGAAATGGTTCGCCTCTTTATTACAACTGATTTTGAAGGCGGCCGTCATGAACGCCGTGTCAACAAAATTGCCTGTGGCCTCTAAATACCTTTTTATGAAGGATTTAAAATTATTTCTTGGCTTTAGCCTGAGTGTACTTTGCTTCCCGCTTTTCGGACAACCGGCTGCTGTAATTAGTCAAACAGAAGAAGGAAATCCGCGCCAATATGCAGAAACGATTCAGGCTTCCGATTTGAATCGGCACTTGGTTACGCTGGCTTCCGACGAATATGAAGGCAGGGAAACCGGAACTGTCGGACAGAAAAAAGCCGCTGATTATATTGCCGCCCAATTTGAAGCCATGGGACTTGAAAAGCGGGGAGCAGATGGCACTTATTTCCAACCTATTGCCTATACCGCTGAAAATTGGGAGTCGATTGACCTGCAGGTAGGTAAGACCGATTTTCGTCACCTGTGGGATTTCTACAGCTACCCGGCATTCAATTCAGATGTACCGCTGGCTACTTTCAATGAAATCATGTTTTTGGGGTATGGTATTGATGATCCGGCTTACAGTGACTATGATGGTGTAAATGTTCGGGACAAAGCCGTCCTTATCTATCCGGGAGAACCCAAATCTGCCGAAGGGATTTCCTTTCTGACCGGTACTTCGAGCGAGTCTGAGTGGTCTGGAAATTGGATAAAAAAAATTGAGGCAGCCTATCAAAATGGTGCAGCAGTCGTGTTTATTATTGATCCGCAGGTGCAAAAAACGATAGCCGCACAACGCCAGCTACTACTTAATCCCCGATTTCGGATCGGAAAAGGAGAGGAGCCCGAAAATAAATATGCTAATAGTGTCTTTATTTCCACGACAGTGGCTAAAGAAATGCTGGGCAGGAGATATAAAAAGGTAATTAAGGCTCGGGATGCGATCCTGGTTGACGGAAAACCACGCTCTGTAAAACTCAAAACCAATTGTACGCTCGCGCAGGATAAACGGGTACGACAGATCATTGGCGAAAATGTTTTAGGCTATATTGAAGGTACAGATCCCGCACTCCGGGAAGAATTAATTATCGTGTCAGCTCACTATGATCACCTCGGAAAAAAAGGCGATGATATTTATAATGGTGCCGATGATAATGCCTCCGGTACGAGTACCGTTATGGAGGTTGCCGAGGCATTTCAGGAAGCCAAAAAAGCTGGCGCCGGACCTCGGCGAAGTATGTTGTTTTTGCTTGTTTCCGGTGAGGAAAAAGGCTTGTTAGGATCCAGATACTATGTCGAAAATCCGATTTTTCCGCTGGAGAACACAGTCGCAGATGTAAATGTTGATATGGTTGGTCGGGTGGACGAAGCCCATGCCGGTAACCCGAATTATATTTATGTAATTGGCGCAGACCGTCTGAGTACCGAGCTTCATGCGATTAATGAAAAGATGAACGCCAATTATACCCACCTCGAGTTGGATTACACCTATAATGCAGAAGATGATCCTAATCGGTATTATTACCGCTCAGATCATTACAATTTTGCAGAAAAAGGCATTCCGGCAGTGTTCTTCTTTAATGGTACCCACGCAGATTACCACATGATCACCGATACGTCGGATAAGATCGATTACGAGAAGATGGCTGTGATTGGCAGGTTGGTGTTTCACACCTCCTGGGAATTAGCCAACCGCAATAAGCGCATTGAAGTGGATGTGAAGTAATCTTGAATGCTAATACGTACAAATATCTGTCTGCTTCTTTTTGTTGGGCTGTTTGCCTGTACCCCGGGCGTACCAACAGATTCAGAAGTTTCGCAGGATTCGGAAAGGCAGGATAGCCTCTGGCAGGTGGCATTCCTGATTATGGACGGCGTGTATAATACCGAGCTAACAGCCCCCTACGATATTTTTCAGCACACCATCTTTCGGGAGGGTATTCGTCCGATGCGTGTTTTTACCATAGCGAATACCGAAATGCCCGTTCAGACATTTGAAGGCCTGAAAATCCTGCCGGATTACAACTACCTCACGGATGAACTGCCACGGATTGATATTTTGGTCGTTCCAAGCGCAGAACATCATTTGGATACAGACCTCGAAGATCAGGCATTGCTGGATTTTGTTCGAAAAGCTGCTGGCCAGGCACAGTATGTGACTTCCCATTGCGATGGCGCCTTTGTATTAGCCCAGGCTGGCTTGCTGGAAGGAGTAGCCTCTACGACCTTTCCGGCGGATATCCCCGCTTACCGCGAAATGTTTCCCGCCCTGGAGGTAATTGACTCTGTCTGGTTTGTACACGACAGCAAGTTTATTACCTCGGCAGGTGGCGCGAGGTCTTTTGAAGCGGCCTTATATCTCTGTGAGCATCTTTATGGTGCTGAAATTGCCCGAAGACTGGCCCAGGGATTGGTTATTGATTGGGATTTGAAGCAGGTACCCCACTTTATTGCAGAATCAGCACTTTAGGCGAAAGCCCACCCCGTGAATATTTTCGATTTTCAGGGATTCGTCCTTGTGGAGGTACTTACGTAGCCTGGAGATAAACACATCAAGACTGCGGCCGAGAAAATAGTCATCTTCTCCCCAGAGTTTTTCCAAAATTTCGGATCGTTTTAAAACCTGATTTGGGCTTTTAGCGAAGTATTCGAGCAGGTCAGCTTCCTTTTGCGTGAGGGTGCGTTCCTGGTCAAATCCCTTCAGAACCAGGTTGTCTGAATCAAATTCATATTTACCCAGCATGAAATGGCTTTGATGGGATGGTTTGCTGATGGTGCGCCGCCGCAGAAAAACATCAATTTTCAGTAGTAATTCTTCGATGCTAAAAGGTTTGGTAATATAATCATCGGCACCGAGTCGGAGCCCGTGGATCTTATCTTCTTTTAGCGATTTGGCGGTCAGAAAAATGATTGGTATTTCGGTGTCGTATTTTCGAATCTCGGAGGCCAGGGTATAGCCATCCATCTCGGGGAGCATCACATCCAGTATGCAGAGGTCAAAATCATGTTCGCGGAAAGCAAGCAGCCCTTTTTTGCCGTCCACACAATGTGTGATTTCATATCCCTGGAGGCGTAAATTGTCGCAGGTGACAAAACTTAAACTTTCATCATCTTCCACATAAAGTAGGTGGGCTTTCATAGTAGAGTCGATATTTTGGCTTAGGTTCTGTGAGGTTTTTGAGAATATCATGGTTTCATGGTACAAGATCAGGAATTTTTACGGAGTGCTGCTTACAGTCCGGCAGCCCGGTTTCCAAAAAGCGTGTGTCTGCTCTTTTTGGACTTTATTTGTGGGAGCAGAATCTGCACTCGGGTACCCTGGTTTGGGGAACTGTCCAGGTGGATTTTCCAGCCGTGGGCCCGGGCGATTTGTTTGAAGTAAAACAGGCCAAGGCCAAAACCTTTTACATTGTGCAAATTGCCAGTCGGGACGCGGTAGAATTTTCGAAATATTTTTTGTTGCAGTTCCAGCGGAATTCCGATTCCCTGATCCTGTACAGAAAGGCAAACAGTGCCATTGGGTTCCTCTTTGGTTGAAACCAGAATATGCGGTTTTTCCCGGCAGTACTTGATGGCATTGTCAAGTAAGTTATACAACACATTGCCGAAGTGTACCTGGTCTGCCAGGATAATCGGAGATTTTGCCTGGAGGTCGGATTCGAGTGTACCGCCCTGTTCAATTACTTTTAGCCGGGTACTTTCGAGTGTATCTTTGATCAATTGATGGAGATCCAGGGGCTCGAGTTTAAGGTCAAAGTTTTCGTGCTCGATGTGCGCAATTTGCAGCACTTTTTCCACCTGATTGTTGAGCCGTTTATTTTGGTCGGAAATGATATTGGCATACTGAATCAGCCGGGGCGACTGTTGGATGGTTTCGTCGCGCAGGAAAACATCCGCAGAAATCTTGATTGTAGAGATGGGTGTCTTAAACTCGTGGGTCATATTGTTTATAAAATCCTTCTGCATTTCCGAAAGCCGCTTTTGCCGGAGTATCACAAACATCGAATACAGAAAAAAGAGGATCGTTACAAACAGGATGATCGAGAAGGTGATAGTCACACTCATAGTACTCAGGATCTGGCTGGTGCGCTTGGGGAATCGCACTCCAAAGTAGTAGGTGTATTTATCATAGATTGGCAAATCTGTTTGCAGGGTCGCTACAGAATCAGATCGGAACGTATAGTTGATGTATTCGCCATACACCATTTTATTGGTGCCACAATCGTAAATGCCATATTCAAAATCTTCGGTAAGGCCTACTGCTTCCAACTCCCGGCGGAGAAATAACTCCAGGCTATTGGCATTGATAACATCATTGACATTGACCACATAATAATTGGAAGAGACCTGATTGAGTACGTCAAATTCAGGAACCTGGTTTCCGATCTGCTCAAAGTTTTTGGCCACATTGTAGAGGGCTACGTTTACCCGATCATGAAATTCCTGTTCCTTTACATTCCAGGTGTTTATGACCCAATACGATTGCATTGCCAGGATACCAATAATGGCGAGGCAACCGAATACCACTAAGCGGATGATCGTACTGTTATTCATAGGCAGTAAACACGAAAATAGTAGGGAATTTATGGAACTGGAAACACTTAACAAGCTATTAACAGCCCTATGTACTGCTCACTTTCAATTTCCTTCGCTATTTTTAGCCCCGATGAAGCAATTTTGCAAATATCTTTTTCTTTTCCTTTTTCTGAACGTTCTGTTTGGCGTTTCAGTATTGGACGCACAACGCTCGGATAATCCCTTTGATATTCAGCCAGCGCCTGGTACAACAGAAAATCATGCAGAACAGGTTCCCCTAACCGGAAATCCCTTTGATCTCCGAATACCTCCTAAAGAGTGGAAAACGCCAGTAGTTCCCATTCCGGGAAGCCGGCCCATGGAAGAAATTGCGCTGGAGGTTCAGAAAAGTGGCAGATTCCGGTTTGTATTAGTGCTGTCTATATTGATTTTACTAACTTTTAGTGTCTCCCTGTTTCGGAGTATTATTCAAAAAACATATCGCTCCTTCCTGAATGACAATTTTATGAACCAGGTGCACCGCGAACAGGCTGGGTTAACCTCCTGGCCTTATTTGGTGCTTTATGGGGTGTTTTTGTTTCACCTGGGCACCTTTGTGTATCTGGCTGGACTGGAAAAGAATTTGTTTCCGGATAACGCTTATGGCAGTCATTTATGGAGGGTTATTGGCGTGGTTTCCGGGCTAATCTTTACAAAACATCTGGTGCTGACCCTCATGGGGGGATTATATCCGCTTCAAAAAGAAACGGGGCAGTATAGCTTTTCACTCATCATCTTCGGGATAATGTGTGGCTTGATACTCATTCCGTTTAACCTGCTTCTGGCCTATGGACCCGAAAATCTTCGACCTGGTATGATCTATGCAGTGCTCGCCATTCTTTTATTATTGTACCTCTATCGGTCTGTCCGGGGAGTGCTTATAGGGGCCAGACTTTTGTCTATGCACCAATTTCACTTTTTGTTGTATATTTGCACCGTCGAAATCGCACCGATCATCTGGTTAGTAAAGATTTTTGAACCCCAGGCGAGTTAGGGCAAATGAGGGTGTATCCCTTGCGAGCTTCTAATTTCAAACCAAAACCTCGATTGAATGGCTGCAAACGGCAAAGCCGAAGTGGAAACGTACAAGAAAGTAAAGACAATCCTGGTATCTCAACCTAAACCGGAGCGTTCACCTTACTACGAATTGGAAAAAAAATATGGACTTCAAATTGATTGGCGTCCGTTTATCCATGTCGAAGGCGTAGAGGTGAAGGATTTCAGGAAGGCCCGGGTACGCCCGGATGAATATACAGCGATTATCTTTACGAGTAAGAACTCTGTGGACCATTTTTTTCGCACTTGCGAAGAAATGCGTATCAAGATGTCTCAGGATACAAAGTACTTTTGCATTTCTGAAGCAATCGCAAATTACCTTCAAAAGTTTATTGTTTACCGCAAACGCAAAGTGTTTGTAGGCATCAGATCTATTGAAGATTTGCGCACCCCACTACTTAAACACAAGTCGAAGGAGAAATTTCTGCTCCCCTGCTCTAATCTTGGCGCAAAGGATGTAAGTAATTTCCTGGACGAGAATGGATTTGATTGGCAAGATGCCATGATGTACCAAACTGTCAGTAGCGACTTGTCAGATTTGAGTGATGTAACATACGATGTATTGGTTTTCTTTAGTCCGTTGGGAATTAAATCCCTCTACGAAAACTTTCCGGACTTCAAACAAAATGATACCCGTATGGCAATTTACGGTAACAGTACCAGCCGGGCAGTTGAAGCCCGTGGCCTAACGATTAATATCAAGGCGCCACTACCGGAAGTTCCTTCCATGACAATGGCACTTGAGCGATACCTGCAAAATTCGAATCGGGAAGACGCCTGATAGCGAAAAACGAACTAACTGGAAAAGCCGGTAAGCCTTTGGGGTTTATCGGCTTTCTTCGTCGGGTAAAACCAGTAAGTCAAATCGCAAAACTGCATTTGCCGGAACAACCACTCTTCCCTGGCGATCTTTTATGCCATCGGCTCCGTAGGCCAATGCCGGTGGGATTAGTAAAACTGCCCGACCTCCTTTTCGCAACATTGTAATACCTTCATTCCAACCCTGAATCATTTGTCCGACTCTAAATTCTATGGGTTTTCCGCGACTGAAAGAACTGTCGAAAATTGTTCCGTCAAGCAATCGACCGATGTAGTCTGCTTTTACAGTACTGCTACTGGTGATCGGAGTACCGGTGCCGGGATCAATAACCCAGACATAAAGCCCGGATCCGGTTGCATGTACATCCAGTTTGTTGTCCAGTGCATAATTGATCAGCTCGTTTTGAGCTTGTACAGCAGGATCTGTTGCATTCGGAAACAAAGATCCTGATAGCCGATCAAATAACTGGTGTTCCTGAACTTCGTCGATCGGCAGAGGTGGAAAATTCCCTTGGTTTGCTCCCGGATTCTGACAGGAAAAGAACAAGCCTGCCAAAATGAGTACTAAACACTTCGAAAACATAATAACCGTATTTTTTGTGAAGATAAGTATTTCAG
>JAGQWR010000001.1 GCA_020437105.1 Saprospiraceae bacterium | reverse complement strand
GAAATAACCAATGAGCAAATTGGGTAGTTCGTTGTCGGAGCGCCTGGAGTCCGGCTGCTTCAGATCCTGCCACCAGGGGCAATAAGGCAGTAACTAATCCACTTACCATCAGGGTGACCAGGGGAAGTTCTCTGGCACCGTAGCGAAAAATGGCAAAGGTGCCCATATCTTCAAAATGGCTGGTGACAATCAGGCCGTCTATGTATTCGGTGCTATTTCCTATGAGCAGATTCAGGATGAGTGGTAGCGCCAGCGTACAGTAGCGTACAAGCAGCGGCACCGAGACTTGAAAACGGCCATGGTAGAAAACAATCGCCAGGGTCCAAAGATATTTTACAAAGGCCAGGAAGGCCAGACCAATGAAGGACCACTCCAGGTCGCCCGTTAACCAGACCGGAACTAATACGACCAGCATTTGTGCTCCAAAAGAAAGTATTCCCCATCCAATAATGGCTTTCTGTTGGTTCAGCAGTAGGTAATAAATATGAACCAGGAAAGCGGGTACATTCAACATGATGTACAGGGCCAGCCAGTGGATATAGGGTAAAGTCTCAAAACTGGTCAGGTGTTTTGTGATCAATCCACCAAGAGACATGAGGGCGGCAGCTGCGATAATTCCCAGCAAGGAAAACAGGATAAATGCCTGAAAAATCAAAGACTTCTGATCTCCGCCTTCGAGTTTAGGAAACAGAGACAAGAGCGCACTTTGTCCGCCGCCAATCCAGAAAAAGCAAAACAAATTGCCCAGAAAAAGCAGTCCTTCGTAAATAGCGATCTCCTGGGTGCTAAGCGACGTTTTAGTCAGAAAGATCCCAATCCCGATGGTAGCTGTGAAGCGCATCAGGTTAAAAATCTGGATGGAACTGACGTTGTTTAGTTTAAAGTGCACGTCCGGTGTAGTGTTTTACAGAAGCCAGCCACAAGGTAAAAGCCATAAATTTGTAAACCCGATAATTTTCTTGTGGCTTTTCAAATTGAAAGAACTGATCATAGTTTGCCAGCAATTGTGTTCGATCAAAAATAGCTGGATCCAGTTCCTCGAAATGCACGCGCATTTCATCTTTAAGCGCTTCAAGCCACAGATTATTGGGCGCTACCAAGCCCATTTTATCTGTCCGATAGACCACATCCCGGGGTAATTTTTTAGCTGCTATTTCCCGAAGGATAAATTTGGACTGATTTTGGCGAATCTTATAAACTGATGGCATTCGAAATACACTTTCAATCAGTTCCGGATCATCGGCGAAGGGGGTGATTGTTTCCACACCAAACCAGGAGGCAGCTCGATCCAGACATTTTAGCAGTCCCAGGATATCGCCTTCGATAAATTCTTCGTGGAGCATGGCATTTACACTCCTCAAGTGATCCCCTTTATCCAGGCTGAGCCTAGAACGGTGCGCTTCCAGGAAATCGCTTTGGAAGAAGGCCAGTCTAGGATCATACATACGTTGTAGCCACTCTATCTGACCGGCACGACGTTTTGGGAGTACGACATATTTGAGATAGTTTTTGAGGAAGTATTTTCCGGATTTTCGGATGCCGCCATAGGCTTGCAGTTCACTTTTCAGGGCTTTAAATTGGCCGGATCGCCAAAGCTCCCGCCAAAAAGCCGGAAGATAAAAATCATGTCCGGCAAATAAGGAGTCGGCTGCCTGTCCGTCAAATACTGCCTGGACACCTAATTCGGCTGATTTCTGAAACAGCGCATATTGATTAAAAGTACCAAAGGAGTAAGTAGGCACATCCTGACTATAATAAAAGGCCTTCCAATCAGAACGGATATTTTCCAGGTCGGGCGAAACTTTGTTCCAGGATAATCCTAAATGTCTGACCACTTTAGCGGCCCAGGATTCTTCGCTAATGGGTTGCCCCGGATAAACGGCTGTGATAGCCACGGCTGATTTCTGTTCTCCGATCAAAGCTGAAAGCATCGAGCTATCCAGTCCGCCGCTCAGAAAATTTGCCAGATTATTTGTAGAGTGCCTTTCTAAACGAAGTCGAATATTTTCCTGGAGCTTCTGCCCTATATCCTCTTGATACTCCAAACTTTTGAGGTGATTAAAAGCGGTTGTTTTGGGAAGGTATTTTAGTTTATACCAGGTTTTTAGCTCCAGCATTTCGCCGGCCGGGTTTATACGAATCAGCTCCGCTGGCATAAGTTGTGAAACATGTTGCAGCAAATCCTGGGGTGCATTTCCAGCCTTATTACGTAAAAAAAAGTCGTAAACAGCTACCGGGTTGAGTTGAGTTTGGAAAGTGGGATGCGCTAAAAAGGCTTTCTGTTCGGAGGCGAAAAGCCATTCATTTTGCTGACTGGCATAATAAAGTGGTTTTACACCGAATCGATCCCGAGCTGCCCAAATGCCTTCCATTGGATGGAATCGCACAATCGCCCAACGCCCATTAAATTGGTGCAGACAATCGGCTCCCCACGCACGAAAAGCGTGAAAGAATAAAGAGGCTTCGCCGGGCAATTCGGCTGTTGGCAGTCCCAGCTTTTGAGCTACTTCCCTGCGGTTATAGATACTGCCATCAAATAGGATGATTTCTCCGGATTGCACATTGTGATAGAGGCCATCAGACTGGCGGTCGGGACGAGCCAGCAGGCCTGCCTCAAAAGATGGCTTCCTTAGAAGTTGTTTTTCGAGACCGGATTGCTGATTCATCGCATCCAGCATGGAATTCATAGCATCTTCGCCGGCAGAATTTGTGCCGGTTCTTGCATGGAAAATTCCAGCCAAACGATTCATTCACAAAGGCTTTGGTGATTGTACTAGAGTGTTCTATTGGTTTCCTTGAAGGTAACACCAAATTCTTTTAGTTCCTCCAGGACCGGATTATACACTTCAGGCATTACCGGAATATTTACGCCTGTGGCCGTGATTTTGCCCAGCATAACAAACTTTACAAAAATCCCCATCGGTAAACCGACCAGTCTGGACATGGCCGTATCGCGTCTTCTGGTACCTTTCATAACCAGCGTGGAAAGTGTGATGTGCTCTTTGCCTTCGAGTTCATACTCAAACTCATGCTGCATGATAATCATATCCTTTTCCAGGCGCCGCAGTTTCCATTTATCAAGCAGCAGGTGTTCTAAAATAAGCGCAGGGGTGGCATTTGGGAGTTTGATTTTCTTGTTTTTAAACAAGCCGAGCCACTCCAGTTTCGACATTACATCGGAGTTGGGCTCTTCTCCTAACATCCGGGCTATCCTATCTTTTACACTACCCTCCTGGGAACCGGAAATAAAGGCTTCCATGAGTTGCAGATAGGTAAGTTTTTCAGAATCATGAATCGGGTAAGAACCATCCGTGAGTCCGATTTTGACCAGCGCATTCCAGGCATCGCAGAAGCCAACGTTTCTTAGCGTGCCCCGCATAATATTCGGAATACCGCTGAGGCCATAAACTTCACGATAAAGCAGGGAATCCCGGTTTGCATAGACTTCATAGTCTCCCATTCCCGGAATATCTACTGTGCGATAGCGCTTAAACAAGCGGTTGTACGGGATGTATTTATATTTTCCGTTTTCGAGGTATTGAGCTGTTCCTTGTCCGGCGAGTACTACATTACGCGGATTCCAGGTAAATTTATAATGCCAGGGATTATCATCAGATTCGGGGGCAACCAAACCTCCGGTGAAAGATCGAAATGTTTTAATCGTGGCTCCAAGCTCTTTGAGTTCATGGATCTTCTGCATGGCAGACATGTGATCAATGCCGGGATCCAGTCCCATTTCACCCATGAAAATCAGGTCTCTTTTTCGGGCTTCATCGCCTAGCTGGTACATCTCTTTTGAGACATAAGAGGCGGTGATCAGGTGTTTTTTTAGTCGGATACAATCATGTGCGACTTCCAGATGTAAGTGTGCAGGGAGCATGGAGACCACCACATCTGCCCGACTAATCAGATCATGTCGGTCATTCACTTTTAATACATCCAGCCAGGCCGAACGACCGTTTGGGTGATTATTTATTTTCTTGGCTGCGAGTTCCGGATCTGCGTCGGCTACCGTTACACTCCAGCCATACTTCTCAGCTTCTTTGAGTACATAATTTATCAAGGCGGTGGCTGATCGTCCTGCTCCGATCACCAGAATACTATTCATAACACAATCACTTTTTGGTTTTCTGAAATGGACTGCAAGATAGGAGAATTACCTCCGGTTTAAGCAGATTCACAAATCATTTGTACATTGAAGATTGTAAAAGTTATTCAGCAGGAAAAAAATAACAGGACCCATGAAAAAACGATCAGTAAGTTGTACCTGGTCAGAGATTGACGAGCGAACAGACCTGCCTGATGATATACTGAAATTGATTCAAGCGGCTGAAACAGCTATTGAGAACAGTTATGCGCCCTATTCCAAATTTCGTGTGGGAGCTGCCGCAAAGATGGCAGACGGATCGCTGGTTTTTGGCTCGAATATGGAAAATGCTTCCTTCCCGTTATGTATCTGTGCGGAGAAGTCTTGCGTGACCAATGCCGAAAATAACAAGCATGGTATAATCCTGGAAAGTATGGCTATCACAGCAAAACATCCCACCCGGATAATTGATCATCCAATTTCACCGTGTGGTTCTTGCAGACAAATTTTAGTGGAAAAAGAACAAAGGCAAGGTGCTCCGATAGCCGTATATCTATTTGGACAAACAGGGCCGATTTGGCATTTCGATTCCGCTGAAGCATTCCTGCCCTTACCTTTTGACAGTAACGAACTATAACTCTACTTCCTGAGCCTGATTTAAACCCAGGGATATTTTGGCATTTTGAACAGCCTCTTGCATGTTGGAATAAACAACGTAGTGCACCGGACTGGCTTGAAGCATAAACACTAATCGCACTAAATAACGAATGAGCGGCCGGTTAACAACACAGGTAATGCCTCTACAATAAGTAAGGATTTCTGCCTCATGCTGCTTGAGCCAATTAGCCTGTTGTCGGATATACCGATACTTTGGAACACGGATGTTCCGCATATCCAGGATAAGCAAATAGCGCTCGTCTTTTTCCCACAATTGTTCTACACCCTTTAAATAATTATTAAAGAGTTCGGGGGTGAGTTTCTGATTACTAAATGTAGCTGTGACAAGTGGCCGACCACTTTCATCAAATTCGACAAATACGCTCATTGATCAACACATTAAACGCTGGAACCGGATAAACTATCGAGCGCTTATCCGGAACCCAAAAATAGTTTTTTTTTCGTTGGGCTGAGTTGATGTGGATAAAATCAATTACAAAAGTCTGCCTAAATCATTTTCAAAACTGATTAACAGCTCAAATTTCAACTTACAACGTTTTTTTAGACCCATTTTTGAAGTTTTGGTCACAATAGACATGAATGGCCTCACATAGAAATTCGGCTAAACCGTTCCGATAGTTATCATAATGCGCTTTAAATCTATCGTCTTGCATATACATATCAGCTAAACCGCGGTATCGGGTTTCATCCACTTCATAGTACGCATTCATGAGTTGGTGATGCTCGTAAATTGCTTGTTGGACAGTAGGGTGATTGGGCTCCAACTCCATTAAATCGGCTAATCCTTTATTCAAAGCTTCCTGTTTTTCTTTCTGATCCTTCCAGCCTTCCTGTCCCATTGCCCGAATGCGGTTTTCTGTTTCTGTTAATTCTTTTTCTCCCCAGCGACCTTTGACTTCCGTTTTAATTGCCTGAACATCTTCCGGGGTAAAACCTTCATAAAGTTCTTTGTCTGTGAGCATCATGTTTTCTTTTTGTAATTGATGAATTGTTTTTTCAATTGTTTGCAAAAGTGTCTTCGTTTGTTTCTGGCGTTTTTCCAGCGCCCGTTTGTGGTCCTTTAACGCTGCCAGCAGGTCGAAATCACGTGCGTGAATAATTTCGCTAATTGTTGTCAAATCAAAATCAAGCATTTTGTAAAACAGGATCTGTTGTAGCAACAACAGTTCATTCGGGCCATAGAATCGGTAATTCTTTTCTGACCGGCGACTTGGTTTTAGCAAGCCGATTTTATCATAGTGATGCAAGGATCGGACACTTACACCTGCTAGTTTTGCCAACTGTTTTACGGTATATTCTTTCATTTGAATACGTTCTTATCCTGATAGCAAAACAAAAGTAGGCTATGACCTAAGGTAAGAGTCAAGCGAAAAAGGGATTTTTTTTCAAAAAAATTAAAACAAGGCAGGTACCAATGTTTTAGCAAGGATTATTAATAAGACCACTGCGATCAAATTAAGCACGATTCCTGCCTTTGCCATTTGATAAACTTTCACATGGCCACTGGCAAAAACAATGGCATTGGGTGGCGTAGCCATAGGCAACATAAAGGCACAGCTCGAAGCCAGGGTTGCCGGAATAGCCAGATACAAAATCGGGATATTTAGACCGATGGCGATACCGGCCAAGACTGGTATGAATATATTAACCAAGGCTACATTACTCATGAGTTCAGTCAGGAAGAGTACCACAAAGATGGAAAGGGAGGAGATGAAAAAGGGATTGTCCTTATAAACGGAAATGGCATCTCCGATCAAATCAATAATTCCAGCTTGTGCCATCCCGGAAGCAAGAGCTAATCCCCCACCGAAAAGGATAAGAATACCCCAGGGCAGTTTTTGGGTATCGTCCCAATGAAGGATAAATGTGCCCTCCTTCATATTCACCGGAAGGGAAAAAAGTAATAACGCGCCCAGCATACTGATACCGGCATCTGAGAACAAATTTTCCTGGAACAGCGAATTTATAGGGGCCCGGAAAATCCACAAACCTGCCACCAGGGCAAATACGGCCAGGACCATCCGCTCTGCCTTATGAATGGATCCGAGTTTATCAATTTCGAGTTGGATTACCTCCTTTGATGATTCGAAGTTTTCCAGCCTGTTGGGGAATAACCATTTGACCAAAACCAGGTAATTCAGGAAAAGCATAAACCACATAAACGGAAGTGCCATGAGCATCCAATTAACGAAAGACAATTCGATGTCATATTCTTTGGCCATAAACCCAACTAACACCGTATTTGGGGGCGTACCAATAAGAGTAGCTGTTCCTCCAATATTCGCCGAGAAGGCAATACCTAACATCAGACTAAGCGCAAAATTTCGATCATTTTTGGTGAATCCGTCTGCGTCCTGAATCAACAATCGGATAACGGAAATAGCAATAGGCAACATAACCACCGTACTGGCTGTATTGCTGATCCACATGCTGAGAGCAGCCGTAGAAATCATAAATCCCAGAATTATTCGATTGGGACTGGTGCCGGTGAGGCGAATGATATTGAGGGCAATGCGTTTGTGGAGATTTACTTTTTCAATGGCCAGTGCGAGCACAAAACCCCCGAAAAACAAAAAAACAATCGGACTGGCATAATTTTTTGCAGCGGTGGCAAAATCCATTACGCCTAATAAGGGAAAAATGGTAAGCGGAATCAAAGCAGTAACGGAAAGCGAAACGACCTCCGTAATCCACCAAACGATCATCCAGGCTCCGATGGCCAATACTTTTTGAATAATCGGATTTGGCCATTCCAGAGGCAAAAGCAACAGGATGAAAAATAAAAGTGGACCGCTTAGGTATCCGATAAGCTTATACCGGGGCATTTGATTAAGTTTGATTTCCTAAATTCAAGCTTTAATGTATAAAAACTGAATATGATTCAAGAAGACATTCCGGTTTTAGCCGATATGATTGGACAATTATACAATTATTTGCCAGTAGTACCGGGAGCTACCTTGCCTGTAGTTGTTTCCCAACGGGGATTAAACTTTAAATACGCCGGGGATGATTTGGTTACTGACTGGTTGGAAATACTCCGAACCAGATTTAACATGCCGGACCTCGAACTCTGGGTCCTGGCGCCCTGGGAAAAAAAGCCGAAAATTAAAGACAGCAGTTTATATACTCATGCCTTTTTTGTACCTGAGGGTAAAGACGAGCGTGTAGAAACGCTGGCAGAATCCAGAAAGGTTGCCCTGTGCAATGAAGCCGGAGAATCCTTATTGAAGGCCAACATTTCCTCCAAAATCCAGTTGTATTATACAGGGTATAAAAAGCCTGAATTACAGACGACCGGGAAGAAAATTGACGGACGGGAAGTGTATTTCAGCTTTCCGACCAACAATTGGATCAAGTGGGTATCGCAATATTGGGAGTTTGAAATAGTACAACTTGACGGGGTGTATTACATGTCGGATTTTACGGCCGGACATCCTTGGGCTATTTACCCGTTGCTCCACCTTCTTTGCATGGAATGGGAATTGCCTTCCTACCAGATACTGATTAAAATGGATTTTTTGGAAGCAAATCCGTCCTTTGACGAACTACCAGGCGGGTTTGCCGGTTTTCATATTTTGGACGAAGCGGGCAAGGCCAGTTATTCTCCGGAGGTTTTTGATACCATGGATGCCTACCAGGCCAGTGGCAACCCGATCCGACTAGAGCTTTTTACAGCAGAAGACGAAGTGAATAGTTTTAGCCAGGTACGCGTCAATCCAAAAACTGAAATTTTCATACTCTGGGAGGAATTTGAAGTCGAAGATGATGACGAAGACTGGTAATTAATAAATAAACAGATGATGAAAACATTTATTTGCGGGATATTCGCTTTTTGCGGATTTCAGGCAGCTGCACAAACAAATTTAACGCTCTTTAATCCCTCTTTCGAAGAAAGTCCGGCTCAGCATTCTACTGAACCGGAGGGCTGGATAAGCTGTGGCTTCCCGAATTATTCGCCACCAGATGTTCATGGAATGAATACCCAATTTTATCAGGTTACAGAAGATCCTATGTTTGGAGAACAGTATGTAGGCTTGATTGCCCGGCCGGACCATACCTGGGAAGATTTGGGACAAAACCTCGTCTTTCCACTCGAGAAAGACCGCTGGCATTTTATGAGTTTTTATGCCCGGAAAGCCGAAAATTACATCACCAGTACCCGAGCGGATAACAGCAAGGTAAATCATTCCAACCCAGTGGTGATCATTTTTTATGGCAGTAATGAGCCGTGCAAGCAAACTGAAATTTTGGCCGTAACACCTGTACTGGATTATGAGCAATGGACTAAAGTGCCTATACTTTTCAAACCAAAGGAGACTTATAGCTATCTCTGGTTTGAAGTAAATTATGAATTCCCAGATGAGGAACCTTATGCAGGTAATGTGTTGATTGACAACTTCTCTCCTATTCAGATTTGGTCTGATACCGTGCGCTACTTCCCCTTAGTGGCAGGCACAGATTTTCTGGATTGGATAGATACGGAAACCATCCAGACAACAGAAATTCGGCAAAAAGCCAAGGCCTACACAGCGGCAGCGCTGGCTTCGGAAAGTTTTGATGTGTTTGCTCAGGCAGATCTATATTACCTCAATCTGGCCGAAGATTTTGCCGGTAAAGTAAAGGCGGGGGGAATTCGGCAGCTTTTGATGAATGGCAATGCCAATGAGCTCATTTATTATATTCGGGCGCTCAAATTGATAAAAGCGGATCAGGAAGCTAAATTACTGGAAGAGGGATACCTACTCATCCAGAAAAGCCGGGATGGTAGTATTAATCCGACAGAGGCGGAACGGTTTGACAAGCTTCCGCAACTGTTTCAGGAAAAGGCAGATTTAGATGCGAAGATCCAATCCTTTGTAGAGGCTAATTCGAGCATTATTTTGAATCAGTTAAGGTTTTAAGTTATGCGATATACCTACTTTTTTATTGCGCTTTTTGTTGCGAGTCAACCAGCAAGCGCACAGCGCAATTTAAAGCCCTATTACTTCGATTTAGCAGATTTTCAAGAGGCTCGGGTTTACTATATGGAATGCGAAGAAGATCCGGCCTTGAGTACGTATCTGGTCATTCAGGCGCATGGAGACCAACTTAGCACCCGCACGTACTTAAAGCAGTCTATGCAGGAGGTAGAGCGTTTTGTAGAGGTTTTTAATTCAGAAGGATCACAGATGGAATCACTGAGTCTCTTTTTCTCCGAAGGGCAGGATGAGATTATGGAAATGCGTGGCAAAGTTGATGCAGGAAGGCATACGGTGTTCCCCTGGATAAAAAGTGGTAGCTGGGGCTGGGCGAGTATAATGGACGGCTCGCTTGAATTAAAAATGGAGCGAAAACAAAAAGGTAAAAGCAGGCAGGAAGTACTCGGCAAATCCAAAAAATGCGTCCGTATTGAAGATTATCTATATGTCCAGAATGAAGCCCAATCCCATCGTTTTGTTTATTATGCAAAAGAAATTGGCCTTTGCGGAATAGACGATTTTGTGGATGGCCAAAAGAAAAGCTACAGGCTGGTTGAAATCCTCGATGCCAGTGCCTGGAAGGAATTAGTAAAACGAAAATAAGTAGTTCAAAACCTCCTAAACCCTTCTCCCCTTATCATTTTGGCTTACATTGGTTTATTGCGCCAGCATAAATCAGTACTCCGTTTTCATAAGATTTCTCCTCTCCCCTACTTTTTTTTTAAAAAAACTTGCACGGTATTGATTTGAATTATACATTTACAGTGTACTAGTTAAGTAGTACACTAAAACAGAGAAAAAAATATGATACATCTCGATCACTTAAATTACCACTACACCAGGAGTCGTCCGCTCTTTACGGATTTGCAGCTTTACCTTTCACCAGGCCACATATATGGTTTGCTTGGCCGCAACGGAGCTGGTAAGACTACCCTACTCCGCCTGATTGCCGGATTGTTATTTCCGAAAGACGGAATCTGCGAAGTGGGTAATTGGACTCCTTCAGACCGCCACCCGGATTTCTTATCGGATGTTTTTTTCATGCCGGAAGAAATCTATGTACCGGATCTTAAGATCACACAATTTTTACGGAATTATGCACCATTCTACCCAAAATTTGACCGTACCCAATTTGATAAATTCATTGGCACCTTTGGACTTCGTGCGGATGAAAACATGCGCAAGCTGAGTTATGGTCAAAAGAAAAAAGTGATGCTAGGCTTTGGTCTGGCCTCCGGTGCATCGGTCCTGATCTTGGATGAACCAACCAATGGCCTGGATATTCCTTCAAAGGCTCAATTCAGACAGATTCTTTCGGAAAGTATTACAGATGATCGCATCATCATCCTATCCACGCATCAGGTACGCGATGTATCGACACTCATCGAACGTTTAATTCTGCTCGATAATGGTAAGATTTTATTTCAGGATTCCCTTTTGCGCGTAAGCGAAAAACTTGCTTTTAACATTTACCCGAAAGAGCCAAAAGCTGGTTCGGTGTATTATGCTGAGCGCATACCAGGCGGGTACATGGCCGTAGAAGACCGTGCGGCATCTGTAGAAGAAGACACGGACATTGACCTGGAGGTGCTGTTTAATGCACTTATTACCGATCCCGGTAAAATCACCCAATTGTTTAATGTACAAGCATAAACTAATGAAAAATCAACTCATACTCAATCCGCGTCGCTTGATGCGTCTTGTTGGGAACAACCTCAATTTTTCACCTAAAAGCATCGGACTGGTATTATTATTTGGCATTGGAATCAACTTGGGAGCGGCCTGGATGTCCTCCATGGATTCCACGCCGGACCCGGAGTTTTATCTTATCTGGTTTGGCCTTAGTCTTTTTATCACCGGTTTTCTGTTTAGCAGCTTTGCCTTCAACAATATGAGCACAGACGCAGGCCGGCAATTTTACCTGAGTTTACCGGCTTCTAATTTAGAAAAAGTACTCAGTAAGTATCTGCTTACGGCCATCGCATTCCCGCTGCTAGCCTTGGTTATGTTTACGATTATAGCTACCCTGTCCAATTTGTTCTTTTTCCAACCGAAGATGATTCAAATTGACGGATTTGATCCATTTGGGACAATTACCTGGCTATTAATCAAAATTTACCTGGTACTGCATGGCATTTATTTACTTGGTTCTGTGGTGTACAGTAAGCTGGCCATCATTAAAATCAGTCTGGCCACTTTTGTTTTTGCGGGTTCGATTGCCGGACTCACCTTCCTCTTTATAGGATCTATTTTTGGATTTGACTTCCAGGATGGTCCGCCCTTTGAGCCTACTCAATCCTTTAAAGATTTTCTGGAATTCCGGGTCTGGCCAACGATTCAATTCCTTTTTTGGGCGGTCTTACCTGTCCTGTCTGCTGTGTTGGTATTTCTTAAACTGAAAGAAAAAGAGCTGTAAGATGGAATTTAAACAACCAAAAGCAATATACGTGCAGATCGCCGATTACCTGCTGGATAATATACTATCCGGCGAAATCAAAGGGGGCGAGCGTCTGGCCTCTGTACGGGAATTAGCCACAAGCGTGCAGGTGAATCCGAATACAGTAGTACGGAGCTATAACTACTTACAGGAGCAGGAAATCATTTACCAGCAACGAGGCATAGGCTATTTTGTAGTAGATGACGGACTGCAAAAAACGCGGGCCTTCCGCCGGAAACGATTCTTTGAACAATTTTTACCTGATGTGTTTAAAAGCATGGATTTGCTAGGCATCAGCATGGAAGAAATTGTCGAAACACACAAAAAACAAAAGGTATGAACAGGCTTCAAATCATCCTCGCCCTTGTCATCCAATTTACCCTGCTTGGCTGGTGGATCAACGTACTTTGATAAATATCCTTTCACTTTTAATTAAGTATCATGAAAACAAGCAACAAAGTTATTCTCGTTACCTGGATCATTTTGGTGGTCTGCATATTTTCCCTCATCATAGCGGCGCGCTTTAATTCGATGCCAATCGAAACAAGCGGCATACTTCTACAGTAGTAAACCAGATTGGTTTTAATACTTATTGACACTTTTTACAATTCATGAAAACATTTCAACTTAAAAGGGAGGGTAGTTTTGGACCATCATTTAATTCAAAATTAAAACTCCATGAGAATTCCAAATCAGATCCTCCTTTTTACTTCCCTTTTTATCCTGGTATTAAGTCCGTCTTGTAAAAAAGATCCAATAGTTCTAAATAACAAATCCATACATTTTGATGTGTTAGCCCAAAACCTGGAAGATGCTTTTGGCCCGGGTTGTGTCGGTTTTCAATATTCCATCAGCCAAAACGGAACCCTAAAAACCGAAAATGCCATTGGCAAAGCTATCTTAGCCATAGACGGACCGGAGACCAATTATACCGTGAACCATCGGAAATCAGTGCATAGTATGACAAAGACCATCACAGCAGCTGCAATGGTACACGCACTGGAAGCCAATGGCATTAGTGTGGATGCGTTTATCGCCCCTTATTTACCGGAACGTTGGGAACTTTCTCCTGAGGTGGACGACATTACCTTTCGGGAATTGCTTACCCACAAAAGTGGTTTGAGAGGCACCAGAGACTCTTACGAGTCTATGAAAACTTATATGGAAGCAGGTGGGTTTTCCACCAAAGATGTTTCGACTTCCGTCGGATATGCAAATGTCAATTTCACGCTGATGCGAATTTTGATTCCGATGACCAGCCCTATTGTAAATCCGGCATTAAATGATGTATTAAATACGCAAGGCGGCGAATCCTTTGACAATATGGTCTCTCAGGGATACATCGCTTATGTTAGAAATACAGTCCTGATCCCTGCTGGTGTGGACGAAGAAGTGGGCCCTTACCTCTGGGATACAGATGAGGCGGAAGCCACGCGCAATTACAATTTTTCGAATCAGAGTTTAAATGGCTACATCCACACTGATCAAACCTTACTGACTGGTGCCGGTGGCTGGTATATGAACACCCATGATTATTCTGCCTTTTTGGCCTATTTATTTCACAGCCAATTACCCGGGATAGATCAGGATGAAATGATTTCCGGAGAATTAGGTATGTATGTTGGCAAGTATGGAAGCCTGGATTATTACACCCATAATGGTGCCATCAACAATGCGTTGGACCAGGGAGGCAGAGCTGAATGGATTCAAATCCCTTCAAGTGATGTGACGATGGTTGTACAGATCAATTCAGCGGAAAATGCATTTTCAACATCCGAAATTACCGGAATGATGCTGGATGCCTATCTGGACTCCTACTATTAAAGATTATCCTTCAAAATAATACGAGCACGCTCAAGATCTTCAGGTGTATCGATCCCAAACCCCGGATCGACCACCTGGATGGTCTGAATGGAGTACCCATTCGACAACCAGCGAAGTTGTTCTAAAGACTCGGCTTTTTCCAAATCGGAAACAGGGAGTTTTACCACATCCGCCAAGGTGCCCGACCGAAATCCATAAACCCCTACATGTTGATAAAATGGCTGCAATTGCAGCCATTTTTCTTTGGCTTGCCCCCGAAGATATGGTATTGCCTGCCTACTGAAATATAACGCTTTCCCGGTGTTGTCTAGCACTGCTTTTACTGTATTCGGGTCAAAGAGTCGAGCTGCGTCCGGGATAGAGCAAACCAGGGTTGCAATGGGAATGTCAGGATTTGAAAGCATGCTTTCCACTAAAGCATCCAGGTTATGCGGATCAATAAAAGGCTCATCACCCTGAATATTAACGATAATTTCGGCGTCGCTAAATTCGCCTTGAGCGCCTTGAAAAGCTTCGGCAATGCGATCTGTACCGGAAATATGATCCGGAGAAGTCAAGACGGCCTTACCCCCAAATCCCAGCACATGATCAACAATTCGAATATCATCTGTTGCAACCAATACAAAGTCAATTCGCCGGGCCTTTTGCACCTGTTCATAGACCCTTTGCACCAGACTCTTGCCATGAAGATCTATTAATGGCTTCCCGGGTAAACGATTTGATCCAAAACGTGCTGGAATGATCCCAATAGTTTTCATAATTTTGGGGCAAATGGATGAGTGGTATTATGCGTGGATTTATAAGTTCTCTTTTGCTTTTTTTTCTGATTTCCCCTGCCGGAGCTACCGGAGACAGCCTGAATTATCTGACCCTCAAAGATACTATTTTTATCACGCTCGGTCCGCAGGGTGATAACATGTTTACGCACCATATTGCCCCAAAACAGACGCTCTACTCGCTTGCGGCTTTTTACGGTTTGTCTTTATCTGATCTATATCTTTACAATCCGGAACTCCGGACGCAAGGGGTAAAGGTTGGACAGGGAGTGCGTGTTCCTATTCCAAACCGGGCGATCATCCGGTATAAAACGGATGAAGTGACAGATCAAAGCCACATTCCGGTTTGTTATGTAGTGCGCAAAGGTGATACGATGTATCGAATATCCAAGCAGTTTTTCCGCATGCCCATTGATACTATTCGTGTCCGCAACGGACTGCCCGACACGAATTTAAAGACCGGCCAGGCACTACAAATTGGCTGGATGAGTGTATCTGGTATTGCTGATACACTCCGTTTTGTGCAGGGGGGGGCGCTCTGGCAACGAAGTTATGACCTCGGTCAACGATTCGAGTATCAAACGGACGGAAAAAAAGAAATTGCGCAAAGTGGTGTGGCCACCTGGCAAAAAGATCGGGTATATGCCGAACAGGAATTATTTATCCTCCATCGTAGTGCTGCCCTGAACTCCATTGTTGCACTGACAAACCCGATGAGCCGCAAAACCGTTTATGTACAGGTTATCGGGCGAATACCTCCTAATTTTGACGGATCAATAATAGCTGTTGTAACACCAACTGTGGCTGAGATGCTCGGTGTAATCGACCCGAAATTTTTTGTTCGTGTTCGGTATTTTAAATAAAACAAAGAAATCATACTTAATGGATTATCGCGAAAACATACTGGAAACCATTGGTAACACACCTATGGTAAAGCTACACAAGGTGATAGACGGCATAAAGGCAACCGTGCTCTTAAAGATGGAGACCTTTAACCCGGGCCATTCTATCAAAGACCGGATGGCCTTAAAAATGCTGGAGGATGCCGAAAAACGGGGTGATATAAAACCTGGTGGAACTATCATTGAATGTACTTCCGGTAATACCGGGATGGGCCTGGCAATTGCAGCCTGTGTAAAAGGGTACCGCTCAATCTTTACTACCAGCGACAAGCAATCAAAAGAAAAACTGGATTTACTGCGGGCCATGGGATCGGAAGTTATTGTTTGTCCGACGAATGTGGAGCCAACTGACCCGCGCTCCTACTATTCGGTAGCTGAACGCTTGAGTAAATCCATTCCAAACTCCTATTGGTGCAACCAATATGACAACTTATCCAACCGGCAAGCCCACTACGAATCTACCGGACCGGAAATTTGGAAACAAACGGAAGGAAAGATTACCCACCTTATCGTAGGGGTTGGTACTGGTGGCACGATCTCCGGTACAGGGAAATACCTCAAAGAGCAAAACCCCAATGTAAAAATATGGGGGATTGACACCTATGGTTCGGTGTTTAAAAAGTACCATGAAACCGGCGACTTTGATGAAAAAGAAATTTACCCCTATATAACAGAAGGGATCGGAGAGGATATCCTCCCGGAAAATGTGGATTTTAGCATTATCGACCACTTTGAAAAAGTTACTGATAAAGACGGTGCGGTAATGGCACGTCGGATTGCCCGCGAAGAAGGGATACTCCTCGGTTATTCTGCCGGCTCTGCTGTGGCAGGTCTGCTTCAGTTAAAAGATCAGTTAAAACCAGACGACATTGTTGTTGTGGTAATCCATGATCATGGCAGCCGGTATGTAGGCAAAATTTACAATGACGACTGGATGCGGGAACGCGGATTTATTGAATCTCAACTAAGAGTGGCCGATATCCTGAGCCATAAACTTGACAAAAAATTTATTTCACTCAGTCCGACTCATACCGTTCGGGAGGCCTTTCAACTTATGAAAGACCATGACATTTCCCAGCTCCCCGTTTTTGAAAAAGAAGTGCCGGTTGGAGCAATTACTGAAAGTGCCGTGCTCACCTATTTGTTGGAAAATCCAATGAGTAATTCAGAGAAAGCCGTTTCAGAAATCATGACGGAGCCATTTCCTGTAGTTGATTATCATTTGCCTTCAACTGAGTTAAGTAAATTTTTAAGCAGAAAAGTTCCTGCTGTATTGACAAAGGATCAAACAGGCGTCTTTCATATCCTGACGCATTATGACATTGTACAAATCCTTGCTTAAGGTATTTTACACGGCATTTGCTTCGCCAAAAAGTTCCGGGTGAGCAGGAATTGCCTGCTCTGCCGGATGGCCTTTTATCTGAAATTCGTTGGGTATTTCGCCTTCCAGTGCCAGGCGCCGTATTACTCGTAATCTGTGGGTATAAGATTTTTGCCCGCGTTCAAAAATCCCAAAATGATCTAATTGGTCAATACGAGTTTGTCCTGCAACATGCAGTATTTCTCCTTCCGGAAGAATTAGTCCCACGTGATCTACCTGTCCTTTTCTGTTTTCAAAAAAAGCCAGATCACCCGGACTGGCCTGTTCAGCAAAATCGACAGAGTCTCCTGCAAAAACCTGATCCTCGGGCTGTCGGGGTAATTGAATACCCATCATCCCAAAAATGATCTGAATCAAGCCGGAGGCATCAATTCCCAAAGGACTCCTCCCCCCTTTTTGTTGTGGGGCAAACAAATATTTTCGGGCAATCCGAATAAGCATCTCCGGCCTGTGTGAAAGGGCAATCGGTTCAACTGCCTGTCCGCTAAAAGTAAAACTCGAACCAGCTAAATCAAATCGAATCCCGTCAAACTGGGGCAGCTTGGCGCCCAGTGGAATAGGCAAAAAAGCATCGCCCGTAGCTAAAGGATGCAGCAAATCCAGGCTATAGGAATAATCATTTTTTATCTCTTCAAAATGTCCGTCAGAAATAGACCGGATTTGTCGGCTATCGACCCATCCAATGGTATCATCCCATAAACAGCGAACTTTCGACCAGGTTTTTCCTTTACGATCAATGACCTCAACGCACTCTCCAAAAAGTATTTGGGTGAGCTGTTCACTTTTCTCCAGGGCTCCACTACGTACAGGAACCACGCTTAGCGGGCATATGGCGTATCTCATAAGAGGGTGTGCTTATTCACCAAAAATAGGAATTTATCTGTCTTTTGAAAATTAATAGCTTGCCTTTTGACAATCCCGGCTCACAGGCATCGTTAAAGACTGTGTTTGTTTTTTGTGAAAGGGCGATTACCTTTGGCCCTACAAAATAAAGATCTATGCTTCCCCGATTACTACTGGTATCCGTAATTATCTCTTTTCTGAGTTTCCATGCTGGCGCTCAAGATCCCTTTTTCTCACAATCGTATGCCGCTCCTCTTACCATCAACCCCGCCTTGTCGGGTGTTTTTAATGGTAAATTGCGTGTATCTGCGATCTACCGCGATCAGGGAAGGCAGGTACTGGAAAGCCCGTTTGTTACCTTTGCCACAGGTCTGGATCTTCGATTTAAGGCCAGTAAATATGGCAAAGGGTATAAAGATTATGCCGGTGTAGGCCTTTTATTTATATCAGACCGGGTACCTGGCCTGGATTATACGAGCAATGGTATTCTGGTTTCAGGTGCCTATCACAAAGCACTTGACTCAGGCAATAAACAATATTTATCGATTGGTTTCCAGGGTGGCGTGCGTCAACGAAATATCAGTTACAACAACCTGGCCTTTAGTGATCAATTTAATGGTACTACAGGTTATACCGATATCTCTGCAGAAAAACTGCCGCCTAATAATTATGCTTACGGGGATTTTTCGTGGGGTTTAAATTACCAGGCTTCCTCTCGCAACGGAACAGCTTTTTTGCTGGGCTTTGCGATGCATCACTTCCTAAAAGCAAACAATAGCTTTTATACGCCAATCGATGAGCAGGGGATTTGGCCTAACAATGAACTGATTGTAAAATATACGATCAACGCCAGTTTAACCCTGCCTTTGGGAGATAAGGTTCAATTTCTTCCCCGTGCAGTTGCACAATTACAAGGACCCCACTTTATGGCTGATGCCGGAGCCAGTTTCCGCTTTTTGCTTAGTGAATATGCCGGGACTGCTCTCCACCTCGGTGGCTGGGCCAGACCGGTACTGAACGAGGATAATAATGTTAACCTCAATGCTATTGTTACTTTGCTGGGTTTCGAATACCAGAATGTGCTTTTTGGCTTAAGTTATGATATTAGCACAACCCCGCTGGTTGCCGGGCGTCAAGGCCGTAGTGCGTTTGAGTTTTCAATTGCCTACTTGGGCGATTACGATACCGAATCAGTGGTTTGCCCCAAATTTTAGGGTACTTAGAGTACATAAGTCACCCCATTTACATATTTGGAGTTACGGCCCTGCCTGAATGGAAGAAATTGCATGATCTCCTGTGCTTCCTGATCAAAGGGGGCATCGTATTTCAATTCCAGCACCAGGGCTTCATCCTGATATGGAAAGCGTTTGCCAGCCAGCCAGGAAGCATCCGGTAAGGGGCGGTCCAACAGCGGCAGAAATTGTTGTTCCCGATCGATGGTAATCCGAAAGCGGCCATGACGCGCCCCAAAATAGGAGCGTAAGTAGGTATTTATTAAGGTTGGCCGTAAAGGGGCTTGCTGCGGGAATTCGGTATCAAATAGTTTTGGTACGGCTACCCAATTCAAGTTTTGAATTGGGCGGATCAATTTACTACCCAGTTCATTCTCGCGCTGCTTAATTTCGAGCTGGGCCGAATCCAGGTTGGTGATATTCGGTCCATACCACCGGAGTCTGTATTTTCGGCGAAAGCCTACTCCCATTAAGTTTAGCTTATAGCCACTGAAGTCCGGTCGGTCATAATAGACATTATTGATCTGCCGGTCCGGATAGAGCGTACTGAAGGAAGCCGGGTGATTCTGAATCACCTGAAGGACAAAGGCCAGGCTTACATGCTCCAGCCGGTATTTCCGTTCAAACCTAAGTTGGTCGCTTATGTCGGGCAAAGATCCCATAAGAGTTACTAAAAGGAAATTGTTTCCACTACTTCCAATCCATAGCCCATCAGGCCAATTCTTCTTTTTGGACTATTTGTGATCAGACGCATTTTGCGCACCGACTGATCGCGCAGGATTTGTGCGCCAACGCCAAAGTCACGTTGCTCCCGATCTGACTGATATTCTTCCGGTACTTCTCGGGCTTCCTTTCGCATTTCCCGAATTTTATTGAGGATGGGATTTACTTTTTCACCGTGGCGCATATAAAGTAATAAGCCCTTACCTTCTTTTTCGATCAACTCCAGGGATTCTTTAATCGTATCCTTCGGACTATCAAACAGCACACCCAGAATATCGTCTGTTTCAGAGGCAGAATGCACGCGCACCAACACAGGTTCGTCAGGGTTCCAATTGCCTTTTCGGATCGCGAGATGTACATCGCCTGTTGTTAGTTGTTCGTATGCTATGAATTCAAATTCGCCGAAAGGCGTATCAGAAACAGCCGATATTTGGCGCTTTACAATGCGTTCATGTAGCATTCTATAAGCTACCAGATCCTTAATGGAGATGATTTTCAAATTGTGGCGTTTGCCAATTTCGACTAGTTGAGGCAAACGAGCCATCGTACCATCCTCATTAAGGATTTCCACCAACACCCCAGCCGGAAAGTAACCAGCCATTCGAGCCAGGTCAATAGCGGCCTCGGTGTGGCCGGTACGACGCAATACTCCTCCTGTTTTAGCCCTTAGCGGGAAAATATGACCAGGACGGGCAAAATTAGCGGCCGTTGCTTTTGGATCCACCAGTGCTTTGATACATTCAGCGCGGTCATGTGCAGAAATCCCCGTTGTACACCCATTGCCAATGAGGTCAATGGAAACGGTAAAAGCTGTCTCATGCAAGGCTGTATTATCAGATACCATCATTTTGAGATCCAGTTCATCAGCCCGCACTTCATCTATAGGGGCACAGATCAGGCCTCGGCCATGCGTTGCCATAAAATTGATGATCTGTGGGGTGATACACTCCGCAGCACAGATAAAATCGCCTTCATTTTCCCTGTCTTCGTCATCAACAACAATGATCACTTTGCCTGCCTTAATATCGGCAATAGCTTCTTCGATGGTGTTTAAGGTAAAAACCTGGTCAGCAACATTCATTGGTTTTAACTCGTTTTGGTACGTTTGGTAGGTTCCCATGCTCCTTTATTTATGCCCTTCATATAGCGGCCAAAACCTCTGAGTAAGGCCACATTCATCCGGATAAAATATCGAATATGGCGCAAAGGTAACAGATGGATTCTGAATGCAGCCAAAAGCCGATCCAATAGCGGAAAAAGTATAAACATACCGCTTTCAAAAAGGAACAATAAGCTGTACCAAAAGTTGCCTTTCAGTGCCAGAATTCCACTACTTACCCAGATTCCAAGGAAAAGAAAAGGAGTAATCCACCTCAATACTTTATGGCTAAAAAAAACAAACCCGATCCTGGAAAATGGCTTTTGAAGAAAGTGCCCAAAAAGCGCCAGGTTTTGAAAATTTCCGGCTGATATACGTGCCTTTCGGCGAAATTCTTCATCAATATCATGAGAAACGGCTTCATAACAAAGTGCATCCGGATCACTTATGGATCGTCCGCCGTTTTCAAACACCCGCATAGCGATATAAAAATCATCGACCAAAAAATGCCCGGGCACTTGTACATAGTGTGTTGACCTTAGCGAATAACATCCGCCGAAAGGCCCCAGCATCATTTTCCAGGCATTGCCTTCCCATAATTTCAGTTGGCCTTCCAGAGAAATATAAGCAGCTTCTGAAGTGGAAATATCCTCCTTATCCGCTCCGGTGTTTACCATTCGGGTGTCCACCAGTGCAATTTCCGGATCGCTAAAGCTGCGTAAAATCTTGGTTAGCAGGTCTTTTGCCAGAAAAACATTGGCATCTGTGATCAGAAAAATATGGTTTGCTGCAATGGGCCTTTCGGCGGAAGCCGCTGCAACCAAATCGTTTAAGACTGAGGGTTTTCCACGCCTTTCGGCGAATTCAAGAATCCGTAAGCCTGCTAATTTTTCGGTATAACTTTTTAATATGGCACCGGTTGAATCAGAAGAAGCATCAGATCCGACAAAAATCCGCAACTGTGTGGCTGGAAAATCAAGTTGGCAAAGGTTCTCGAGCTTTTCGGCCAACACCATCTCTTCGTTATAGACAGCCATCAGAATGGATACCTCAAAATCAGTTGCCTGAATTTCCTGAAACTTTCGTTTTTTAGTACTGCCCAGACGCCACATAATGAGGGGATAAAACAGGTAGGTATGCAAAATTCCGAACAGGCAAATCCAGCAAATTATTTTCAAGAGCAGGATCATAAGCGAACAGCCCCCATGCTGTGGGTAGAATAAGCAGCCTGCAATTTTCCGGCAATACGCTCATTCGAATATTTTTCCTCCACCAGATCTCGGGCCTTTTGGCCAATTTCAAATAATTTTCCGGCGGAAAGGTTTTTACAATATCTGATTGCCTGGACAAATTCATCAGGGGTATTTGCCACTAAAACCTCTCGCCGATGAGTAGCTTCAATCCCCTCCAAACCTATGGAGGTGGTAATGACTACTTTCCCCAAAGCCATTCCTTCCAATATTTTGGCCCGCATGCCACTTCCGGATAATAGCGGCACGATCATTACCGAATGCTGGTTGATAAAGGCATGGGCATCTGGCACTTCCCCTGGAATTTGCAGGTGTTTGGTAGCCAGTTGGTGCAACCATTCAGGGGTATTTCTGCCCGCTACATGCAGACTTATTTCCGGCACCTGCCGAATAGCCTGTTGCCAAACATGTTCCAGAAACCACTTCAAGCCTTCCAGGTTTGGCATCCAGTCTAAAGATCCGATAAAGGACAGCGAAAGCGGCCGCTTAAAGCTGGAAGGATCCGCCTGGTAGTCGGTTAAATCCATTCCAATTGGCGTTACCACTGATTTCCCTGTATAGCCAAATCCTTCAAATCGGGTTTTATCACGGGAAGTAATCGGAGCCATCAGATCATAATTTGATAACTGACTCACTTCATATTGGCGCAGACGTTTGGTCAGGTGGCGAATATACCAGCGCTTGAGCGAGGCAGGCGTATTATCGGCAATACGCTCCCAAATTTCGTGCTCTACATTGTGTGCGCGCATGACCACCGGTGCCTTCGAGAATTTCCGGATACAGGAAATATAAGGCGCCAGAAAAAGGGTTTCCAGTTGGATTATATCGTAGGTATTTTTTTTAAGCAGGTTTTCCAGGGCCCGCGTATAATTGATACTCACAAACCGGGATATATTGTACGAATCAGATGTGAAGAGGTTCTTTGCAGCATCAAGCACCCGAATACCCGTATCTACTTCCACCAACTGAATATGCTGAAACTGAGGCAGATCCCTGTGCGGATCAGTACCAACATAAGCATGTTTCGGGGTATTCATCGCCAACAAATCCAGGGTGCAACCCAAATCATGGAGTGCCCGACTGAGGTTATTAATCGCAAGCGACTCCCCATCCTTTACCGGAAAAGGAAACTTTTTTGTGAGCAGGAGTATCTTCATAAAAGCTTACTTCTTCCGCTTTTTAGAACTTGCCTTCAATTCATTATTGTCGGAATCAACATCTGCCATCCGCTCTAACGGATTGATGCGCACCGAATCAATTTGCTTTAATTTAATCGGAAGTTCGAGTTCATATTCCACATTCGTCCAAGGCCAATCGGATAAGGTCGTGTAGCTTATCCGACCATCAGCTGATTTCGCACCACGCATAATTTGCAAGGGAATGGTGTAATATAACTTGTCCCCATTATCCATAAGCACTTCCAGGTCTATTGGCATGGGCATCAATCCTTCCCGTTTCAATACGATTCTGGTCGTCTTTTTGGTACTGCCCTCTTCTATTTTTTCTACTCCGTAATCAACAGTATAAGTCGTTTGTGCAAAGTATTCCCGATACCAGTCTAATTCCAGTCCGGACACTTTTTCCATGATTCGAATGAAGTCATTAGAATTTGGATGTTTAAACTTCCATGTATCAAAATAGCGCAGCATGCCTTTTTGAAAGGCCTCCTCTCCCACTATGTATTTAAGTTGTTCCAGAAAGACTTCTCCTTTAGTATAAGCAGCCTGTCCGTAGGCATAATTTGTTTGAAAATGGTCGGCGTGTGTTGTCAGTGGTTCTTCGATCCCGGAACGTGTAAGGTTGATATAGCCGGAATACGTGCCACTATGAGGATTGTCCACTGGTTTTGATCCGGGGATCAATCCTTCCGATTTCAGGTAATTCATCGTTTCATTACTTGCCCAACTGGTAAATCCCTCGTCCATCCAGGCGTAAAGCGATTCATTTGTTCCCAAAATCATTTGGTACCAGGAATGCAGGAGCTCATGCACTGAAACACCAACAAGGCTTGGAAGCGAGCGTTCACCTGTAATCAAAGTAGCCATCGGGTATTCCATGCCGCCATCACCTCCCTGAATGAAACTATACTGCTTGTAAGGATACTTGCCGTTGTGCACATTAATATATCCAAAGGCTTTATCCATGATAGCTGGCAGGCGCTGCCATTCCTCCCGGGTATTGTCATTTTCCTGATAGAAAAAATGCATCACCATACCATCTTCTCTGGTAAACTGGGTGTGTTTATAATCCGGATCTGCTGCCCAGACAAAATCGTGCACATTTGGTGCCACAAAATGCCAGGTTAAGCGATCAGAAGTGGCTTTAGTCACAGAAGTTCCGGGCGCCTCGTATCCATGTCCGATTTCCTGCGGGTTTTGCAGGTAGCCGGAAGCGCCGATTGTGTATTTTTTATCAATAGAAATTTTAACATCAAAATCACCCCATACCCCGTAAAACTCGCGACCTACATAGGGATTTGCATGCCATCCCTGGTAGTCGTATTCACAGAGTTTAGGATACCACTGCGACATAGAATAATCGATGCCTTCTGAATTATCCCGGCCTGAACGGCGTATCTGAAGGGGCACCTGTGCATTAAAATTCATTTCCAGTAAAACATCCTGGCCAGGCAGAATAGGATTTGCCAGTGTTACCTCCAAAATGGTCCCAACCACCTCATAAGAAACCGGGGTGCCATCCTGTTCCAGGCTTGTAACCTGTTGAAAACCAATCTCATCTGGTTTCAGGTTAGAAATACGGGATCCTACACGGCGATCTGCATCTGTGAGCCATTGATTGCGCACATCCATCATACTTCCCGGTTGAAATGCGTTGAAATACAGGTGGTAAAAGATGCGGTCAAGGGTATCGGGAGAATTGTTAAAGTAACGCAACTTTTGAATGCCTCTAAACTGGTGGGCAGCGGCATTAAAGTCTATATCCATAGCATATTCCACCCGCTGCTGCCATCGATCGGGCTGGGCTTCGCTGAAATTCAGAAAAAAGAGACTAATAAATAAGCTTAGAAATACCTCCTTAAAATACATATTGAAGATCGTTTTTTAATAAACGTATTAAGCACCCAATGGGCTGTCACGAACGGCGACAAAGGTAAGGAAAGTTTCGATCCTTCCTCCCTGGTAGCGACATGCCAGGCAGACTCCTTATATTCGACCAGGAATTGGCTAATCCGTCCTCTCCGGAAACCTAAATATGCAAAAAGCATCCATAATCAGTTTACTCCTCCTTGCCCTACTGGCAGCATGTGCTTTTTTCTGGCGCCTGGATAGCCTTCCCCTTCAAATTTATGACGAATCCCGACTGGCAAATAATGCACTGGAAATGGTACAGTACGGCCATTGGTTTGAGCCCCACTACAGAATGGAGCCGGATCTTTGGAATACGAAACCTCCCCTCATGGTTTGGTTACAAGCGATCAGTATGAAGATTTTAGGATTTACCGAATTAGCGGTTCGGCTTCCTGCTGCCCTCGCTGCCTGGGTATCGTGCTTGTTTCTTTTATTCTTTTTTTATAAGGCAAAAAAAGAACGCGGGGCTGCTGTCATTGCGGCACTTGTTTTGATGAGTATTCCTGGATTTAATGGCTTACACGTTGCCCGAACAGGTGATTATGATGCCCTGCTGTGTCTGTTTACTACCATCAGCATCGGCTACTTTTATATTAGTTTGCAACAGGAAAGATTCGGGAGATCACTTTTCGTGGTAGCCCTTGCTACAGCAGCAGCTGTATTAACCAAGAGCGTAGCCGGCTTATTATTCTTGCCGGGCTTTTTTGTTTTTTTACTTTTCCAGGAAAAGGCCGGGGCCTTTTTTCGGTCGCGCAGGACCTGGCAGGCTGTCCTGCTTTTCTTAGTGCCTGTTATGGCGTATTATGGGTTTAGGGAAAGCTTCCATCCCGGTTATTTACAGGCAGTTTGGGAAAACGAATGGGCCGGCAGATATATCGAAACATTGGAGGGGCATCAGGGTGGCTTTTTTTTCTACCTGAAAGGATGGTGGACCGGTCGTTTAGGCCCGTGGATAAACCTCCTGCCACTTGCAGCGCTTCCCCTCTTCCTAAAAAAAGAAAGAAACCTGGCAGTATATTTATGGATACAAATAGTAGTCTATCTGCTCATTATTTCGATGTCCAAAACCAAATTACCCTGGTATGATGCGCCTCTCTTTCCGCTGCTGGCCATTTTAATGGGACAGGGAATTTATGTTTTGCTGGATGTCATAAAAAATACTGTAGCAGCACGTGGCAAACACATGGCTATAGGAGCACTTCTTATGCTGGCCATTTTTGTTCCGGCAGGAATCCATCTAGTATCAAAAATTAAATCCCCTGAGATTAATGCTTCTGTGCTTCAACGGACATCATATGGCCAATTTTTGCGTCATCATCCGGATCTTCCCGATCTGCAAATCACCTATCCGGGCGGCAATAATGCCCATGTCTGGTTTTATGCCCGGGCACAGGAAAAATACCGGGCTGGCGCACTGAATGATCTACAGCCTGGTGACACCTTACTCATATGTGAGGAAGAGGCATTTTCCTGGTTGAGAACCAGTAATTTTTCAATAGATACTTTACAGTTTGGAGGAGGCTGCGGGGTGTTTCGGATTACACAGTAAATTTATTGGGTAAGCCCTGTCACACGAAATACCTGAGTGAACATACTATTATTTCAAACAGTTATGTTCTGTATATTCTACCAAAAGATAAAATCCTATGAAAGTACAATCATTGTTTTTTCCTGCATTAGCGGCCGTATTCCTACTCTTTTCAACTGGATGTAAGAAAAAAGAAATCCAAAGCCTGAAAGGCGAAATCAGCCTAAAAGACCAACAAATTCAACAATTAGAACAAAACCTGGGGCACCTACAAGCCACTAACAATAGCTTGCTCGATCGGATGTCCGACCTCTCCATAGTCAGCAAAACAGAAGCCGAAAGCATTAAAAAATCCCTGGAGAACATCTCCGACCAATACGGGTTCATACAGGATCTAACCCAGAAAATTCAGCAAAAAGACTCCCTCAATCTGGCGCTTGTCATGAACCTCAAACGGTCGCTCAGTAATATCAACGATGATGATATTCAAATTGAAGTACGTGGAGGCAAAGTGCATGTTTCGATATCAGATAAATTACTCTTTGATTCAGGAAGCTCCAGGCTCAATACCCGGGCCATGGAGGTGCTCGACAAAATTGCCACAGTGGTCAATGACCACGACGGACTTGATATCATCGTGGAGGGTCATACAGATAATGTGCCCATTTCCAATAGTTGCCTGAAAGATAATTGGGATCTCAGTGCGCACCGGGCAACTGCAGTAGTCAGGGTACTACAGGATCAATATTATGTTGCTCCCGACCGTCTGATGGCTGCCGGACGATCTCAATACCTTCCAATAGCAGATAATTCAAGTCCGGCCGGACAGGCAGCCAACAGGCGCACAGAAATCGTGATCACACCTAACCTGGATCAGTTCTTCCAGTTGTTGGAATCCCCTGCTTTATCAGATTAATAAGCGTATAATTGAAAAAACCTGCATTCATGCTTGTTTATCAGGCAGGAATGCAGGTTTTTTTTTGACCTACAAATAACTCCCCATTTCCACATCCGGATAAATTTCAGCATACGATAAAATTGTGCCATTTACCTTTTTAAGGATGATAGATCTGTTCAGTTGATCCAGGGTTTGACAACCTGTTGCAGCAAAGAGTTCTACAAAATCATCCATCGTTTGTTCCTGGTAATTTTTCACCCGCTTCCATTTTTCTGCAACGACCAGGCCTCTTCTTAATTTGGGATCATCGGTAGCTACCCCAGTGGGACATTTGTTTGTATCGCACCTTAAGGCCTGTATGCATCCGAGGGCCAACATCATACCTCTGGCAGAATTACAGACATCCGCTCCAATACATAATGCCTTAATTATATCAAAAGCAGTAAAAATTTTGGTAGCTGTAATGATTTTGACATCCTGTTTGAGATTAAATCCGCGTAGGGTATCCACTGCAAATATCAGCGCATTTTCCCAAGGCATGCCGACATAGTTTGAGAAATCAATGGGTGCTGCACCAGTACCTCCTTCTGCACCATCAATGGTTATAAAATCAGGCTTAATACCAGTCTCAACCATTGCTTTGCAAATATCAATAAACTCCTCCTTGCTACCGATTGCGAGCTTGAATCCTACTGGCTTACCACCGGAAAGATCCTGCAATTGCCTGACAAACTGCACCAGGCCTTTGGCATCTTTAAAGGCAGAGTGTCCTGGCGGAGATAACACAATAGTATGTGGTTCTACACCTCGTATCTGAGCAATTTCCGTATTATTTTTTACAGCAGGCAGTACACCTCCGTGGCCGGGTTTCGCTCCTTGGGAAAGCTTGATTTCAATCATCTTTACTTCGTGAAAGGCCGCTTTTTTACTAAATTCCTCTGGAGAAAAATGGCCATCCTCCGTTCGACATCCAAAATAGCCGGTACCTATCTCAAAAACTAAATCACCTCCATGCAGGTGGTAGTCGGATATACCACCCTCTCCGGTATTGTGATAAAAATTTCCGGCCTTTGCGCCTAAGTTTAGGGCCATTATGGCATTTTTACTTAGGGCTCCAAAGCTCATTGCCGAAATATTAAATAGACTGGCCGAATAGGGTTTGGTGCAATCCGGGCCTCCAATCATTTCCCGTGGATGTTCTTTAAGAACAGGAGTTGGATAAATACTGTGCTTCATCCAAATAAAGTTCTCTTCATTTACATTCAGCTCTGTACCAAAGGGATGGGTTTCATTTTGCAGTTTAGCACGTTGGTAAATATAAGTCCGGTGATTCCTGTCAATGGGTTTGCCGTCTGTATTGGATTCGATAAAGTATTGGTGGATTTCCGGACCGATAAGCTCCAGTAAATACCGCATGTGCCCGATAATTGGGAAATTTCGAAGTATGGTATGTTTGGTCTGAACGATATCATAAACCCCAAGGCTAACCAAGGAGAGTCCTAACCCGATAAGTCCATACAAGGGCCAAATAACGGCGCAAATTATTAAGGCCAAAATAATACCTATGATAACCGTAAATCGGATAGCTTCTTTCATTTTACTGGATTTTTCCTGAAAATATTGATGTCTTAAAACGTGTTTGGGATGTACCCTTCGGCGCATGAGCTGCAAATTTTATCCTGCTCATCGCTCCTTTTCTTAGTTGGATTGCTCACCTCCAACTACTAAAAATGCCCCTGCCCGATCTTTAGCTCGCTGGCAGGCAGGTCGATCAGACCAAAATTTTCACTACTGCATCCAAAAGCAATTCCCAATCACCTTCTTAAAATGGGCCTTTGCGGGACATCCCTATCAATTATTGAATCAATTTTTCATAACAATCGCAGGGCAGATCCTGATAGCTGAATTGACAGGACCGATTGGTTTTCAAATAGCCCATCTTCTGATAAAAAATATTTGAACGTATATTACCTCTATACGCATCAAGGCGAATATGTTCATATCCTTCTTGCTTAGCAACTGATTCACAAAAGCGGCAAAGGGCCTGGGCAATTCCTTTTCCGGAAAAATCCGGATGTACAGCCAGGCGGTGAATAACAAGTACCCGACCAGATTTAAACTTCCAGTCAATGTCTGCATATTGGGGATGCTGATTGTCATCAAGTACGACCACCCCAATCGCTCGTTTTTCCTGTTCAACAAGAAACAAATTTCCGGAATGGAGATCGGCCAGGATTATTTCCTGCCCGGGGTAATCCTTATGCCATTGCCGGAGGCCCATTAACTGAAGTTGGTTCGTGACCAGGCCGTATAATTCGATTAAAGAATCTATATCGGTTGCCAGGCCCAGACGAACAGGAATTTCCGAATTTGGAAGAGATACAGTTTGCCACATAATTAGGAAAGTTAATCGCTTTCGGTATTTTTGCAATTAGAAATACTAAAATTATGCAAGCTCAATCTCGAAATAAGTCTATTCTGTTGGTTTCGGCCATGATATTACTGGCAGCTTTAAGTCGCCTGCTCCCCCATCCGCCAAATGTGGCCCCAATTGGTGCCATGGCTTTGTTTGGTGCTGCTTACCTAAAGCAAAAACACCTGGCGCTGATTATTCCTTTTGCAGCACTCTGGATTAGCAATCTGCTCCTCGATAACCTGGTATATGGCATGTACTACGAGCATTTTATGTGGTTTAGCAATCCGGGTGTTTTCCTTAGCTTTTTACTCATTGTACTGCTTGGTTTCGGACTGTTGAAGCAAATTTCTGCCGGACGTATTTTTGGAGCCAGCCTGGCCGCTTCTGTCCTCTTTTTCCTGGTCACCAATTTTTTCTCCTGGCTAAGTTATGGCCTGTACCCAATGAACCTGGCAGGTCTGTTGGCTTGTTACACTGCTGCCATTCCATTCTTCTGGAATACGCTGGCAGGAGATCTTTTTTTCGTATTAGTGCTCTTTGGAGGATATGAATGGATCAGTTCCCGGTACCCGGGATTTAGTTTTAGCAAATAAGCTACTCACCAGATTTGGATAAAAAAGAAAAATCAAAGGAGGCAGAACAAAAACCCCGACAATTACTGGAAGGCCGGGACTTTTATTTTGAAAACGGGTTTATGGTATTCACGGAATATTATCACAAATCACGTGGATATTGCTGTGGGAGCGGGTGCAGACATTGCCCCTGGAAGCAGGATTAAGCTCGATTATTCTTGTGGGTACTCCACCCGCACATGGTTAATGCTGCGTAATAATTTCCGGAAAACGGTTTTACATTTCTCCAATTCTTCGAAGGTGAGCGCTGACTCGTCCAGTTGTCCGTGAGTTATCTTCCCGGAGATAATTTTTTCAACCAACTGATCAATATCCTGGCCACTTGGGTTCCGCAAAGATTTGGAAGAGGCTTCGAGCGAATCTGCTAACATGAGAATTGTTTCCTCTTTCGTCTGGGGTTTTGGTCCCGGATATCGAAATTGTGCTTCATCGGCTTCCCGATCCGGGTATTTCTGAATATACGTTCTGTAGAAATATTCTGTGCGAGTAGTTCCGTGGTGGGTTAAGATGAAATTAATCAGGATCTGTGGTAAACGAGCCTTCCGAGCCATCGCTTCCCCATCAATCACATGGTCGATAATTATTTTTGCAGATTCTAACTCAGTCAATCCATTATGAGGGTTTTCACCGCCCTGGTTTTCTATAAAATACTCCGGCCTCCTCATCTTTCCAATATCGTGGTAAAGGGCGGCAACGCGCACCAACAAACCATCTGCACCAATCAAACGGGCTGCTTCTTCCGACAGGTTGGCAACCTGCAGGGAATGTTGCAAGGTGCCCGGAGCTTTCAGTGCCAGATCCCGAAGTAAAGGTCTGTTCATATCTGATAGTTCTACCAGGGAAACAGAGGAGGTAAAGCCGAATAAACGTTCCAGTAATGGAATCATCGGAAAGGCTAACAGTGTCAGGAACACATTCAGAAATATCCAGACAAAATAGGAGCTGTCATCCCAGCCCAACTGGCCTTCCTGCATAAATACCAGGCCAACATAAGAGAGGGAATAAATCAGAAAAATATAGGCCATGGATCGAAAAAACTTCGACCAGTCCCGGGCATCCGGATTGCTCATTACTGCTACAATACCAGCGAGTATCTGGACAACCGTAAATTCATAGCCGAGGCTACTCAGGAAGCTGGCTACCAAAATAACAACGATATGGGTGAAAAATGCCAGGCGATCTGAATAGAAAATCTTCACGACAATAGGCACAATACAAAATGGAATCATATAGGCCGACAACGAATCAATGGATTCTACCGCAAACACCAAATAAGAATATACCACCAGCCACATCAAGACAAATGCCAGTGACTTGTATCGACTAAAAACCTCGGATGCATAAAATTGAAGGTAAATCCCAAAGACTCCGACAATCAGACTGGTAAGCAGGAAAAAACCAAACAACACTTTCCAATAAGCACCTTTGCCACCTGCACGTATCTGGTAGGCATCCTCGAAAGAAACCAGTACCTGATAAATTTCAGGAGATATTCGGCTCCCACGGGTAATGATGAGGTCGCCCTCGTTGATCACCCCTTTAGAAGTCACTAATCCCTCCAGTTGCTCCTGGCGATATAGACTACTCAGAGAGTCGCTATATAATAAGTTTGCCGTGGCTGCATCCGGAAGGATTGGCAATAAAAATTCGGCTACATATAATTTGGAGTAAGGTAAACTATCCGTAATCAGTTCACGGGCCTCCTCGACTGTCATAATAGATTGGAGCGTTTGCCTTTGAACGGTGTTTCCTCGTACTACATTGATGACAAAATCCGGTTCTTTGTCCTGGTGGGACGAATCCAATTTGATAATCCCCTTTTCAAATAACCGATCAAGCAATCCACGGCTATACTGAAGGTAGCGACCAGCATTCCGTTCAACATCCCGAAATTGATCGTTTCCCGCTGCCAGCTTGAGTTGATCCTGGAAGGCTTTTTCAAATTCCAGTTTTTGCCGTCGGGCTACCTGGTGATCAATTATATAATAGGGAGCCAAGTCCGAAAGGAGATTGCTTTGCTCCTGCTGTATTTCTGTTTCGGATTTTTTGATGGGAAAATCAAATGGGGCGTAGAGGTCTTCATAGGCCCACATACCGCTTTCCTTATACTGGTACCTGAACCGAACCTGCTCCGGAAAAAGCAGACTGATAAATACAATGGTAAGCAGCACCATTGCATACTTCCAAAGATTGGAAAGCGACCTCAATCTATCTAGTAGCATCTACCAAAGGTAGTGAGATTTTAAATAGGGATGGAGGATGGAATTCCAGACCTAACCCGCGATCCAGGGTATCTCGGAAACCCCTAGTTTATGCCCTGTATATCGGGCGAGGACAAACAAATAATCAGATAAGCGGTTGAGGTATTTAATCAGGGTTTCCTCCACGGGTTCCAATTCGGCCAAGGCAACGGTAATTCGTTCTGCCCGGCGACACACTGTGCGTGCCAGGTGTATAAAGGAAACGGCCGGGTGCCCTCCCGGAAGGATAAAGTTCTTAAGCGGCGGAAGGCTTTCCTCCATTCGATCAATCGCCTTTTCCAGTTTTTCGATCTCCGTTTCCCGAAGAGCTGGGACTCCAGATTTTTTTTCCGGATCAGAAGCCAGGTTGGAGCCAATAGTAAAAAGCAGGCTCTGGATTTCCAGTAATTCTTGTCGGATGGATTCTATCTCCAGGTGATCTCGTACTAACCCGAGGCAGGAATTCAGTTCATCTACTGTGCCATAGGAGTCTATTCGGATATGCGCTTTGGAAAGGCGTTTTCCTCCAAATAAGCCGGTTTCTCCCTGATCGCCAGTCTTAGTATAAATACGAAATGCCATTTAGTCTTCTTTATATCTATGATTTGGGTCGCTAACCGTAATAAACTGCTCGTTTATTTTATCGTCTTCAACCAGGCCATCCCGAAGACGAATGATGCGGTGCGCATGTTCTGAAATATCCGGCTCATGGGTAACCAGAATGATCGTATTTCCCAAGGCATGAATTTTCTCAAAGATCTCCATTATCTCAATGGATGTTTTGGTATCCAGGTTACCCGTAGGTTCATCTGCCAAAATGATGGAGGGGTTATTGACCAGGGCACGGGCTACTGCCACCCGCTGCCGTTGTCCTCCCGAAAGCTCGTTGGGCCTGTGATCCATTCGATCTTCTAAGCCGACTGCTGCAAGAACCTCTCTGGCGCGTTCCAGTCTTTTGCTTTTACCAACTCCGGCATATACCAGCGGGAGGGCTACATTTTCCAGAGAGGATAAACGAGGAAGCAGGTTAAAAGTCTGAAATATAAAGCCGATTTCCTTGTTGCGAACTTCCGCTAATTCCTCGTCGTGCATTGTACTTACGTTAATACCATTGAGGATGTATTGCCCCGAAGTCGGAGTATCCAGGCAGCCGATCAAATTCATAAAGGTTGACTTCCCCGAACCGGAAGACCCCATAAGTGCAACGTATTCATTTTTGTGAATATCCAGTGTAATGGATTGCAGGGCATGAACCAGAGTGGTTCCCATTACATAGGTTTTTCTTAAGTCATTTACAGAGATAATCGGACCAGTAGTCATATCAAGATTTATTTTGGATCACTTTTGGAACCTGAAAAAATGGAAAACTGGTATCCGGCCCATTTTTTAGAGCCAATTCCTGTTTCAAAGGATCTATACGGACATCTTTTCTGGGTAAAGCCGTTAAATCTCCCGGATAAATAAGCGGTTTGACATCCGTCAAATCTGCTTCTTCCAGTTTTTCAATCATTTCAAGCATCAAATTCAAATCATGGCTAAACGCTTTGCGGTCGGGTGCTCCCAATTTTAGGCGTGCCAATTTTTCAAGTCTTGAAATTAATGCGTCGTTTATTTCCATCCTAATTAATTAGATAACTACCCTGTTTTAGGGGTCGAGTAGTACATTTCTGTCAACGAAGAAGCAAGATACAAGGATTGCTTAAGAATTTGGCCGACAAAGAATTTTGCCGATAATTGATGCCGGGCTATTACTTCACAACAAATTCTGTATTTTGGCTTCAGATTCAAAGCGGAATTTCAAATGGAGAGTAAGTGGTCTGATGATATTAAATATGTAGCAGTTGCCGGCAACATCGGTGCCGGAAAAACGACACTGTCTGAATTACTCGCCAAACAGTTTCATTGGCAGGTTCATTATGAGTCAACAGACGACAATCCCTATCTAAGCGATTTCTATAATGATATGCATCGCTGGTCCTTCAATTTGCAAATTTATTTCCTGAATTCCCGATATCGACAAATTCTGAAGATTTTGGCCGGAGAACATACGGTGGTACAAGATCGTACCATTTATGAAGATGCCTATATTTTTGCGCCCAACCTGCATGATATGGGCTTGATGTCAAAGAGAGACTATGAAAATTACCTGTCCCTTTTTGAAACCATGTCCTCCCAGATTCGCCCGCCAGATTTAATGATTTATCTCAAAGCCGATATTTCCACGCTTGTTTCTCATATTGAAAACCGGGGCCGGGATTATGAGGGTAGTATGAGTCTGGATTACCTTAAGCGCCTCAACCAGCGCTATGATTATTGGATTGACAATTACACGTTGGGGAGATTGCTCGTAATTAACGCCAATGAGGTCGATTTTGCGAATAACCCAGAGGATCTGGGCAAGGTGGTCAATATGGTACAGACTGAGTTACACGGACTATTTTAGGCTTTCGCCTGATCATCTGACGGGATTTCTGTCTGAAACAAGTCTTTTACAAAATCCGGCATCAGATTTTTTAGTTTACCTCCACTACTTCCGTAAGTAATCGCGCCAATTAGGATGGCATGAAACAAAATTGTCAGGAAAACCGATCTCCTGCGATTTGCCCGTTCCATTTTTTGCCATTTTTGAAATTGCATGATTGCTGTTTTATTTCCCTTTAAACGTACTATTGCAAACCAGTATTCTATCTAAATTGTTAAAGAGGGTGAAACTCTCAGGGAACCCGAAATTCCCCGAAAGGGAAAAAATAGTAGTATGAAAGCAACCTATCTCCAGGTAAAAAAAATCACCGACGAGAATAATGCCATTTTAGTGGCTGTGTCTAAAACCAATCCGGTTTCGCGTATCCACGAAATGTATGAACTTGGCCAACGTGACTTTGGTGAAAACCGGGTGCAGGAGTTGGTTGAAAAAGCAGGCGAACTGCCAGCTGATATCCGCTGGCACCAAATTGGGCACCTGCAAAGCAATAAGGTCAAATACATCGCACCATTTATACACCTGATCCACGCCGTTGACAGTCTGAATATCCTCAAGGAGATTAATAAACAGGCCATAAAGGTAGATCGCATCATTCCCTGCCTGCTTCAGATACACATCGCTCAGGAAGAAAGTAAATTTGGATTTTCGGAAGCGGAACTACTTGAATTATTGAATTCAGACACTTACAAAAATCTTAAAAACATCCAGATATGGGGTTTAATGGGTATGGCTACTTTCACCGATGACCAGGTACAGGTTCGCAATGAGTTCAGGAATCTGAGGACCTTGTTTGAACGAACCAAACGGGCATACTTCCTGGAGGACCAGGTCTTTAACACGCTTTCAATGGGGATGTCGGGCGATTTTGAGCTGGCGCTGGAGGAGGGATCTACTATGGTTCGTGTTGGTAGTTTACTTTTTGGAGCCCGCCAGTAGGTCCATTATTTTTCCCGGGTTTCAAGTACCTTTTTTTCGAGTGTATCGAGCACTTGTGTGTAAAGCTGTTTCATGAGCAGGGGTTGGCGTTGGAGCTCATCCATTGTTTGTTTCCACTCCGCTGCATCCATTTGATGGATTTGAAAAACCTGATCATAATATTTAGGCAAAAGCGTATCTCTGGTGCGAGAAGTTAAATTTGCCGCAGCAGCTTCTGCTAGATGCAGATCAACCAGCACATTTACCAATTTTGTATCTACTTCCGGGAGCTTGTCTTTGTTCTGCCAACAGGACCAGCACAACAGGCTCAGGCTTAGGATAAAAAAGACTTTTCTCATGCCGGAAAATATTGTTTCGGGAAATGAAACTCCGTAAGCTGGCTATTTATTGGATCCATTTCAGCCCATTGAGTTGCACTTGACTCAATTTTACATACGCCACAAGTAGGCATATTCGGAATGTACTGGTTACTAAAACGATTGGCGACATCTGTAAAAGTTGGATTGTGGCCAAAAAGCAGCACGCAATTCCATTGCTCATCCAGGTGGCTGATCTCCCGCAATAAGGAAGTTGGAGAAGCTTCATAAATCGTTTTATTTTCCAGGATCTGGTCAAGCGGAATACCCAGCTCGGCAGCAAAATAGGAAGCGGTTGTCAGCGCTCTGTTTGCCGGGCTGCTGACCAGTTTATCCGGGGCTGCTCCCCTACCTGCCAACATTTTAGCCATAAAGGGAGCGTCTCGTTGGCCACGGCTGTTTAGCGGTCTATCGATGTCTCGAATGGAAGGGTTGTTCCAGTCGGACTTAGCATGTCGGATCAGGTAAATTGTTTTCATAAAGCAAAGGTAGCCAGAATGGATCAATTAAAGGGTGCCTGCTAATTCGGGAATTCGGCTATTTTTGTGTCAGATGAAAATGGAACTCTGGCAAATTGGTAAGACAGCCTTTCCTTTTTTGGAAGCAGGCATAGCGGAATATGAAAAACGGCTAAAGCGTTATATTCCTTTTGAGTTGATTACGATTCCTGATATTCGGAAAGGAGGCAAACTCCCGATGGAACAATTAATGGAAAAGGAAGGACAGGCTGTACTCGCACGCCTGGATACTTCTGACTACCTGATTCTCCTTGACGAGCAGGGAAAACAATACCGCTCGATAGACTTTGCCCAATATTTAGAAGCATTACAGCATCAATCACATAGAAAAGTAGTTCTTTTGATTGGCGGGGCGTATGGTTTTTCAGGAGAGGTTCGCCATCGGGCAAACCACTTGATATCGCTTTCAAAAATGACCTTTTCGCATCAAATGGTGCGCCTGTTTATACTGGAACAATTATACCGGGCACAAACCATTCTTCGAAATGAACCCTATCATCACGAATAACTTAATTCGCAAAGCTACATTCAAAAAATATGTCAATAACACTCATCCTTATTATCCTTACAGCCGGTATTTCCTATTTCAGCTTTGAAAACAGGTCCCTGTTTGAGAAATTAAAACATTCGCCTTACGCGGAAACAAAGTCGAAGGAATTTTACCGGCTTTGGACATCCGGATTCGTGCATGGGAGCTGGTTGCATTTGGGAATCAACATGTTTGTTTTTTATCAATTTGGCGAAGCCGTTGAAGGCAACTTCATCTTTTACTTTGGCGAATTAATGGGCAGAATCAACTTCCTGCTGCTTTATCTGGGCACCATTCCTTTTGCCAATCTTTCAACCTTGTACAAACATAAGGATGACCCCTATTTTGCCAGTGTTGGTGCTTCAGGTGCCGTGTCTGGAATCTTGTTTGCCTATGTAATTTTTAATCCTTGGAATATCCTCCTGTTGTTCTTTATAATTCCGGTTCCGGCCTTTATTGCGGCGGTATTATATTTAATTTACTCCTCCTACGCGAGTAAACAGGGTCAGGACATGATCGACCATGATGCACACTTTTACGGAGCCATATTTGGTTTTCTTCTTACCATCATTCTAAATCCGGAATTCTTTAGCATGTTTTTAGACAAGTTGATCAATCAAACACCCTTTTGATGTTTTTTATCTTTTCAAAAGTTTTTGCCTTTTTACTCCAGCCTTCAAATTGGATTTTTTTTCTGCTTTTGGTGGGATTTTTTGCCAAAGGGCCGAAATGGAAAAGCTATGGGTACAAAGGAGCCGTTTGGGTTTTTCTGGTGTTTACCAATCCATTAATACTTCATATCGGACTATCCGTTTGGGAGATTCGCCCTATCAGTCCGAAAGACATTCCGGCAGAGGTGAAAACAGGTATTGTTTTGGGTGGGTATTACCGACAATCGACGGATATGACCTTCGATCGGTTTAATTTAAATGAGCGCCCCAACCGCTTAATAAACGGACTGGAGTTGCTTAATGCAGGTGTGGTAAACAAACTAATTCTAAGTGGTGGAAACGGTAGTATTATCCAGGATGCTATCCCGGAGTCTTTGTTGATTGACGATCTTCTGGATACCTGGTGCTGGCCGGATAGTGTAACCATTCCGGAACCCAACTCCCGAAACACCTTTGAAAACATCATTTTTTCCAAGGCTGTAATGGAAGAAAACGGGCTTCAAGGGCCAGTGGTTTTAATTACTTCAGCTTTTCACATGCGGCGTTCTTTGGCAATCTGTCGTAAGCAGGGTTTGGAAGTAATTCCCTACCCTACAGACCTAATCCAGGAGAAACTGCACTGGACCCCAAACACCTGGTTATTTCCGGATGCAAAAGCACTTTCCACCTGGAACATACTGATAAAAGAGCTGGTTGGACTTGCGATATACAAATTACGAGGCTATGCCTGATTAATTATCCGGTTAATACGGGATTCCCAATTTGGAATAGATGAAATGTAGGAGCCAGGCAGGACCTACCATCAAAAACTGGAGGTCTTCCAGAAAAGAGGGTTTTTGACCTTCAATTTTATGGCCAATAAACTGTCCTACCCAGGCAATGACGAAAATTCCAAGAGAAATATAAACGTGCATGCTACTGTCCTTGCCTACCGCTTCGTAAATACTATAGTTGCCCCAAAGAACTAAAAATCCAAGTCCGACAAAGCCCAGAAACATGGAGAACGAAAGCCGCAAATAATAAAGCAGAGCAATCGTCCAGACGATTGCTGCCCAGTTTGCTAACATGGTTTTATCAGTAAAAAAAGGAATAGAAAAAATCAGGCCAAACAAGCTGAATACAATGAGAGGTACGCATACCCAGTGGATTAATTTATTTGTGTGGTTTTTATGGTTTTCGCCGTATTTATCCAATAACCACTGCATTGATTTGGCCATGACTCCTTGTTTTAGTGAGAATTTTCTGAAAAATATAAAATAAGTAGGAGAAATACTGTGCAGTTGTTCAAGAGTATGTTGGGGGATTTGTTCTTTGAAGGAAACCTGCCTGCCTGCTGGCTGGCTGGTTGGCAGTGTTTTGGGTATATAAGCGTTTTAATGCCTCTTGGAGCCCGATTACCAAATCCCCAACCTACTTTAAAGTAAGGACTTCTCCATCTTGAAATGTGGAATGCCGACCTCCTCAAAACGGTCTCCTATTATCTGATAATCCAGGCGCGTATAAAAAGGAACGGCTGAATCGCGGGCATGCAATTCTATTATGGAAAATCCTTTTTTTCGGGCTAATTCTTCAGAAGCTTTGACAAGGGCGGTTCCTACTCCTGTCTTTTGTCGGCCGGCATCAACCGCCACCTGCCTCATTTTAAGGATTCTCTCACTTACAGGCTTAAGCACCAGGCAGCCTAATAAATCCCATTGGTCATCATAATAAGCCAGGTGGATGGAATCCCATTCTGCCGCCAAATCTTTTTCGTAAAACACCATTCCGAGCGGATCCCGAAGGATGCGGGTACGCAATGAAATGGTCTCATCGTATTGAGGAGAAGCAAAAGGAACTTCCAATAAAAACATGTAGTCGAAAAGTTTAAAATGGTTAATGCGGAAAGACCCCAACTGCCATTGCAATGGAGTCGGTAAACGCTTGCTCATTTAGACCGGTTTCCAGGTTTCTTCCTTCGAAATAATGCCACATATTTTCGGTAGGCATATTTCCTGTTAAATCATCTTTGGCCATTGGGCAGCCACCAAACCCTTTGATAGCACCATCAAATCGCCTGCAGCCGTGTTCGTAAGCTGCATGAATTTTTTCTTTCCAATTATGCGGCTCAGTATGCAGGTGGGCACCAATTTCAATGTCGGGATAAGCCGGGATAAGGTTACTGAACAAGTAAGCGATGCTATCTGGATTGGACACCCCAATCGTATCAGATAATTGTAAAATACGGATATCCAGGGCTATTAATTCGTCTGCCCATTTTTGAACAATCTCCGCATTCCAGGGATCGCCGTAGGGATTACCAAAACCCATAGAGATATAAACGACCATTTCCTTGTCAGCCTGAACACAGATTTCCTGCATGGCCTTCACCCGGTCCATCGACTCCCCTATTGTCGCATTGGTATTTCGAAGCTGGAAGGTTTCCGAAATTGAAAATGGATATCCCAGATAGCTTATCTCATCAAATTGAACAGCGTCCTGCGCACCACGAAGATTTGCAACTATTGATAACAATTTTGCAGAATCGGACTGTAGCTTTAGTTTGGATAAAACAGCCGCAGTATCACGCATTTGGGGAATTGCTTTGGGAGACACAAAACTGCCAAAATCTATTGTATCAAAGCCTACCTGAAGCAATTGATTCAAGTAGGCGGCTTTAATTTCTGTTGGAATAAATTCTTTCAAGCCCTGCATGGCATCACGCGGGCATTCAATCAGTTTTACCATATTTGGTTAGAAGGTCTATATCAGGGCTCGCTGCTTTCGCGAAATTCCCGTTCCCAATCGGTTGTTGCCAGGGCCATCATAATGATCCCTACCAGAACCATTCCGATACGTATTACAAATCCGATCAGACGACTTGAATTATCCAGCCAGGTCAAAAAGCTTAATTGAAGTCCAATCATACTTAAGACAATGGATAAGAATCCAAAAGTAAGGAGGGCAAAGCCCAACACGACAAAAATACTCTTCTTCATGATAATCAAAAACGACTGATCAGCTGAATTGGTTCAGGATATTTATGATTTTAGGCACGTTCCTCCCATACTTTGACAAGCTGTATGATGGTATCCACTGCTTTTTGCATGTCCTGCACAGTTACCCATTCATGCTTACTGTGAAAAGCATGTTCTCCGGCAAAAATATTCGGACAGGGCAGTCCCATGAAGGAAAGGCGGGAACCGTCTGTTCCGCCCCTGATACTGCGTTTTTCCGGTACCATCCCAGCTCTACGTATGGCTTCCTCTACATTTTCAACCACCTCCGGATATTGATCCAATATTACCTTCATATTTCGATATTGCTCAGTAAAGGTTACGGTGGCAGTTGAATTCGGATAACGTGCTAAAACCTTATCAACAATGCGTTGAAGTTCGGCTTCCTTACTTTTTAATCCTTCTTCTGTAAAATCGCGCACAATAAATTTGATCTCGGCCTTTTCGGCTAGTCCATTAAAGGAGGTGGGATGTAAAAATCCTTCCTTGCCGGAAGTAGTTTCCGGAGAAAGCCGTCCCTTTGGTAATTCAGCCAGAATTTCGCCACCAATTTTCAGGGCATTCTCCAGTTTGCCTTTTGCAAAACCCGGATGGATAATTACTCCATGGATAATAACACTTGCAGCATCTGCTGAAAAAGTCTCATCTTCCATAGTGCCGCGCTTTTCACCATCGATGGTATAGCCAAAATCCGCGCCCAATTTTTTAATATCCACATGATCAACACCATGTCCAATTTCTTCGTCCGGAGTAAAGAGGATTCGCACATCGCCGTGTAATTCATCCGGGTGGGACATAAAATACTGTACTGCATCCATTATTTCTGCCAGGCCGGCCTTATTATCCGCACCCAACAGCGTAGTACCACTTGCTGTAACGATGTCATTTCCGATCTGTTCTCCCAAATTTGGGTGTTCTGAAAGCCGGATTACCTGATTCGGGTCATCCGGTAGTACTAAATCCTGCCCCTGATAATTTGAATGTACCAGGGGTTTGACGTTTTTGCCATCTGCATCGGGAGAGGTATCCATATGCGAACACAGGCAAATTGTAGGTACTTTTTTTGTGGAATTTCCAGGAAGTGTGGCATAAACATAACCATACTCGTCTAAATGAGCATCGGTTATTCCGAGGGATATCAATTCCTCGACTAAAATTTTGCCAAGGTTCTTTTGCTTTTCTGTGGAAGGGAAACTCGTTGATTCCGGATCTGATTGGGTATCAATTGTAACATAATGTAGAAATCGATCCAAAACAGAATATTGATAATCTTTCATACGTTTGTGGTCAGGTTTAAATAAAAATGCTTCGCAAAATGCTAAAAAAATTAGAAATTTGCGCCGCCAAAGAATGAACAATACGCATATCTAACACTTTTTAGAAAATAGCAGGGTATCCTGTCAGCATTTTGTGACTTTCAATCGTTATATCGTCAGAATGTTGAAATTACCCACTTTATCAATTTGTAAACAAAAATCATGAATAACATGAAAAAATTTCTGTCTCTGTTTGCTTTAGTTGCAATCACACTTGTATTTGTTACCTCTGGTTGTAAGGAAGATGATACGATTGATCCGATCAATTTTCCACCTGATGTAGTTTTTCTATTAGAGGACCCAACTGATGGTTCGGTTTACGACTACGCAGATTACACAACGGATGATACAACTTCATTTGCCTCAATTGGTATCAAAGCAGACAAAGGTACAGGAGCCCTCAAAAGCCTGACGATCACTCAAGATGGAGGAAACGTTTCTGTTGATCGCTTAATCATCCGTGATTTGCGGACTGATACTGAAATCACTGCTAACAATCCATTGTTGATCCTGGGTGATAATGTAGATGGCTTTGAAATTGAAATTCTGTTGAATCTTCAAGATGAGTTTTCTGCTGCCACTTACACTTTTGATGTAGCTGATGAGAATGGCCTGGTAGGCTCTTCTTCTATCACTGTTACTACTTTCAAACCTGCTACTCCGCTTGACATGTCGCTTTCAGGTGTTCTTTTCAACGCTGCCGGCCCTGCTGGTACAGGTGGATTGAATCTGATTGATGGTTCTTCTGTCGGTTCTACTAATTCGGCTGCTCAAATTCGTGACCTTGGTATCGATTGTGCTGAGCCAAATGCAAGCAATTGGTTGGCTCAGTTTGGTACAGTTAATGGTGCGGATATGAAAGAAGTTGATGCTACCCAATTAGAAAACTTCACTTTCAGTGGTGTTGACAGCAAAGAGGTAATCTCTGAAGCTTATTCTAAAGGTGTTGCACTTTCTGACGGAAGTACTGTAAACACAACTGGTTGTGATGCTGTGCCGCTTTCTGTAACTGATGTTGCTGCTCCTACAGCTGGCGACGTTTATGTTGTTGAATCTAACGGCGTATATTACATGATTGAAGTAGAATCTGTAAACATTACGACCTCAAGTAACGGCGATAGCTATACCTTGAATATCAAGTATTAATAGTTAAAGTCACACAAAAAAGGGTCATTCCGATTTTCGGAATGGCCCTTTTTTATTTTACAATTCATACCACTTCGGGAGTTTCCCAAAGTTCCCCGAGCTCATCATCGCAAAAACGCCTCCTTCCTCCCGCTCCTTATCCAGCCAGTTTTTCAGATCTTCCGTGCTGGTCAGTACAATTAGATCCTCCCGCTGAAAAGCTTTTCGTATAAAATCAGGGGCTAATGCCGGCATGCGTTTCATTTCCAGGGTATGGGGCAAATAGAAAACAACTGCCTTATCTGCGGGATCCATTGTATTTTGATAATCAGGCAAAAACGATTTATTCAGGCTGCTAAAGGTGTGTAATTCAAAGACTGCTTTTAGTTTTTTATTCGGAAATTCAGTCCGAATGGCCTGAATACTTGCCCGAAGCTTGGAAGGTGCATGCGCGAAATCACGGAAAACGGTCAATTTTTCGGTGGAGACCAATTGTTGCATTCTCAGTGAGGGTCCGGCAAAATCCTGGATTGCAGCAGCGAATTGTACCTTTGGAATTCCCAGTTGCTTACAAACCAGCCAAGCTGCCTGCAGGTTCTGTCTGTTATGCGCGCCAAATAATGGCCAGGACACTTCCATTCCCTCCAGGTTTACAGTACCCGGAGACTTCCCGGAATCAAATCCGCGGTACGGAATGCAGGTCAATCCTTCCGGAGCATGCTTCACCATTTCCTGGAGGGCTGGGTCCTCGCCGTAGTAAAAAAGAAATCCATTTGACTCCATTCCCTGAATAAACTGCCTGAATGTGTCCAGATAGGATTCAAAAGTTGGAAATACATTTATATGATCCCAGGCGATTCCGGTAAGAATGGCCAATTGGGGTTTGTAGTGCAAGAATTTTGATCGGGTATCCAGAGGCGAAGACAGGTATTCATCCCCTTCTAAAACCATTAGAGGAGCATCAGAAAGATGTACCATATGATCAAAACCAGCCAACTGTGCGCCAACCAAATAATCAAATGAGGTGTTACTTTTTTGGAGCACATGCATTATTATGGCAGTTGTTGTCGTTTTACCATGGCTTCCGCCAACAACTATACGTTCTTTTTTCCTGGCATGCTGGTATAGATATGAGGGATACGAATGGATTTCCAGGCCTAATTCGATTGCTTTAAGTAATTCAGGATTATCCGGTCTGGCGTGCATGCCAACAATAACGATGTCTATTTCCGGATCAATTCGAGCTGCAGACCAGCCTACTGAATCCGGGAGTAGTCCATTTTCTTTTAGCCTGCTGTGGGCCGGATCATAGATTTCATCATCCGAACCGCTAACATCGTGTCCATTGGCTTGTAAGGCGAGTGCCAGATTGTGCATTGCACTTCCGCCAATTGCAATCAGGTGAATACGCATTTTTTCAGCTGTTTTCGTTAATTTTGCACGATCGAATCAAAAAATAAGGGCTTCTCAGGCAGCCAGATGAAAAATTAAGGCATCCTGAATGAGACCGAACGCTAAAAAACACATAATCCTGTACATATCCTAAATTCAAATTCTGATGAAAATTAAACGCCTCCTTTTCGCCGCACTTATCATTCTTGGTGGTCTTAGTCTATCCTCTTGCAACAGAGGTTATGGTTGTCCAACATGGTCTATGAACGATTCTGTTGTAAAGATGGTTACTCAGGTAGCAGTTGGAGTTGCACAACTCCCTTAATTATTCGCCGAAAAGTAAAACATGCCAAACTGGATACCTATCCGGGAGATCGAAGATGTTCGAATCCTGGATGAAATGTCGAAAGGCAAACCCTGTCTGATATATAAACATAGCACACGTTGTTCGATCAGTTCGCTGGCTAAAACCAGGCTGGAAAAAGGGTGGGAATTATCAGATGAAGACGTTTCTGTGTACTATCTCGACCTGATTACCTACCGGGGTGTGTCGAATTATATCGCAGAGCACTATGGGGTTCAGCATGAATCACCTCAGGTGTTGCTCATAAAGAATGGGCAATGCCTCTATCATCAGTCACATCTAGGCATTAGTGCCAGAGAAATCACCCATTTTATTCGGGAATCGTTTGTACGAACTGTATGAATCGATTAGTGCCTACCACCGATGGATCGCATACTGTGGAATCCAGCCAATATGGAGTGAGTTATCATTCCAAATACGGAGCTATTCAGGAAAGCATGCATGTTTTTATCGATGCCGGACTCCGTGTCGCAGGCATTGGTAAAAAGAAACTCGCCGTTTTGGAAGCTGGTTTTGGTACCGGCCTGAATGCACTCATGGCTTTTATTGAATCCACCCGACACGGCTGGGAAATCCAATACACCGGGTTGGAAGCCTATCCACTCCAGCCTGATATTACCACCCAGCTTAATTTTACGGAAATTTTGAACCTTCCGGAATTACAACCAGTCTTTTCCAGGATGCATGAAACCCCCTGGAATGAAGTGGCTCAAATTGCTCCTGGTTTTGAACTTACCAAGATGCAGATGCGTTTTGAAGACGTCAGGTTTGAAGTTGCCTTTGATGTAATTTTCTTTGATGCTTTTGCACCAACTGCCCAACCAGAATTATGGGGAGAAGCAGTTTTGGGAAATATGTTTCGAGCCTTAAAACCTGGAGGAATTTTGACAACCTATTGTGCAAAAGGGGCTGTAAAACGCCAATTACGGGCCTTAGGATTTGAAATTGAATCCATTCCGGGGCCTCCGGGCAAACGAGAGATGACCCGGGCAAGAAAACCTAAGTAAAAAATAAAAACGATGGCCAGCCAGTATTTTAGTCTGCAAAATCTACGGTTCTTATTACATGAAGTCTTTCGCGTAAGCGAGCTCAGTAAAATAACCCGCTTTGAAGATTATGAGGCAGATGCCATCGATCTGGTATTAGACGCGGCAAAACAAATTGGAGATCAGTACCTCTACCCTATTCATCGAGAGATGGATAAGAACAAAGCCTATTTTGAGGATGGCCAGGTTCACACCCTGCCCGGACTAAATAAAGCGATCCAGGCTATTGCGGAGGGCGGATGGATCAATGCCCATTTAGATGGAGCAGATGGTGGACAACAGATGCCGTTAACGGTTATGAATGCCGGACTCTTTATCTTTTATGCGGCAAACTCCAATGCGGCTCCTTATGCCTTTTTAACACAGGGTGCAGCAAATCTAATCCACCAATTTGGTTCTGCCCCCCTAAAAGATGTTTATCTCGATAAAATGTACAGCGGTACCTGGCAGGGCACCATGGCATTAACCGAGCCACAGGCCGGAAGCTCGTTGTCTGATTTGACCAGTACAGCGCAACCAGGTCCGGATGGTGATTATTTGATCCAGGGACAAAAAATCTATATTTCTGGCGGAGATTATTCGGGAGTCGAGAATATCGTACACCTTACATTGGCTCGTATTGAAGGAGCGCCAGCCGGAACTCATGGCATTTCTCTTTTTGTCGTTCCCAAGTTTTTGGTAAAAGAGGGCCGCTTGGTTTCTAATAATGTTACTACTGCCGGAATTTATGGCAAAATGGGACAAAGGGGCTACACAGCGGCACATCTCATGCTTGGTGAGCAAGGCCCTTGCAAGGGGTACCTGGTTGGGGCTCCCAATAAGGGATTGTCGTATATGTTCAACCTGATGAATGAGGCCCGAATTGGAACAGGCAATCTGGCTACAGGTACAGCTTCTGCAGCTTTTTATGCCAGTTTGCAATATGCCAATGAGCGTCCACAAGGCCGACATCCCGGACAAAAAGACCCGACCAGTCCGCAGGAAATAATCATCGAACATGCAGATGTCCGGCGAATGTTGTTATTCCAAAAATCGGTAGTTGAAGGTAGCCTGGCACTGGTCATCCAGGCAAGTTTATGGGCCGACCTGGCTGAAAATTCAAGTGGCGAGGAAGCAGAAAATGCTCATTTACTGTTAGAACTAATCACTCCGATTGTAAAAAGCTACCCTTCCGAACAGGGAAATTACGCAGTGAGTGCCGGGATGCAGGTGTTGGGAGGTGCAGGATATACAGATGACTTTCCGCTGGAACAATACTATCGAGACATTCGGGTAAACTCGATCTATGAAGGTACTACTACAATACACGGAATGGACCTGTTAGGTCGAAAACTAATGGTGGAGAAAGGGAAAGCGCTGAAACTTTTTATGGGTCTTGTCCAACAGGAAATTCAGGCTGCCGAAACGAATGACGCATTAAGTGCAATTTGCCAACAACTTGCATCGGGGGCAAAAGGGCTACATCAAACCACGATGAGTCTGATGAAACTGGCTTCGGAGAAAGGCCCGCAATATTTCCTTGCAGATGCAACGCTTTACCTGGAGGCCTTTTCCATAGTTACTATTGGGTGGTTGTGGTTAAAACAACTTCGGGTGGCAGAAACGGTGCTGGCTCAGGGACAATTATCTGAAGCAGATCTTGATTTTTATCGGGGCAAAAAACTCTGTGGCGAATACTTTTTTGCCTACGATTTTTTAAAAATCCAGCCCCTCCTGCAAAGGTTATCCAATCAGGATGGGTTAACGGTGGACATGGAATCTTCCTGGATTAATTAGACTGTCCGATTAAGGAATCTGTTGCCAGGCTATCTGTTAAGGTGAAGATAAATCGAGCAGATTGCTGGGCTAATCTAATATTCCGGACATAATCTGGTGCTTTTGTAATTTGCAGGGGTGCCAGGTCATTTTCCGATCTGATTTCGATGCCGTCTAACATGGCTTCGAGTACAAAATCCTCCGCTTTTAAATCATTGAAACGGCTCATTCCTACTACCGCTGTAACCCGTACAATCCGTGGATAAGGAACTACATGAATACTATCTTGTGCCAGATTCACCTGTACCGGCACAAAAAAGTCCTTTTCAACAAACAGCTCTACAAATAGGTTTACATCAATAACAGGGGGCTCCAGTTTAATACTTTCATTTGCTGGAGCAAGCAAAGGAGCCTGTATTTTTTGATCTGCTTTGAGTTGGCTTATGACAATGGAATCTGTGGGCCATTCACTCAGAAACTCCACGATACTTATCGGGCCGCTAACCAAAACGGAATCAGGTGTAAGCAAGGGGGGTTCCCGAAATTGATATTCCGGACCAAAGCTAAAGCTTCCCCGCAGATGAACGGGGATCATTTTACTGATGGCCTCTTCAAAATTCAATTCAATTTCTTCAAATTCAATGGAGTTAACCAGAATAGCATCATTTCGAATAATTTCTTCAACAGCGCGCACCAGAGTGGCTTCGCTTACAATGCCATCATACTGATTGCTGGCATCCAGGTTTAGTTCGATTGTTTTGCGGAAGTACAAACGCAACAAATCCCAACCATCTCCTTTCAGATTAGCATAAGCTTTTGACGGAGGCATTTTCACGAAGGCCTGATCTTCCGGCAAGGTATAATTCAACTCGACCACTCGCCGCACCAGGTATTGCTGGGAGAGCTTTACAAAAAACCAAAATAACAGCGAAGTACCCAGGCATATTAGGATAATAGCCCGATCTCGACGCACTTGGATGCGAATACGCTTCCTAAATACCGAAAACTGCAAATTCGGTGTGTTTTATTCTGACTTGGTCATTCCATCAGTCATTTCTTTAGAAACTACTGAGCGATTTACCCGGATAAAAGTTTTATTTCCGACATCCATGGTAATAACGTTGTCTTCGATCTTGTTGATCTTACCATAAATCCCTCCGGCAGTAACAATATCATCTCCTTTTTGAAGATTTTCGATAAACTGCCGTTGTTCTTTCTGTCTTTTATTTTGAGGGCGGATCATAAAGAAGTAAAATACCCCAAAGATCAACGCGATAAAAAGCAAGTTAAGTGTAGCAGGATTTGCACCTGTTGCCTGAAGGAAAAGAAAAGACTGGTTCATATAATGTTGTTTGTCTGTTTTATTGAGTTGGAGTACTTCCCGGTTTTGCTTTTACAAATCCATTCACATGGACAACTGTTTCAGATGGATAGGTATTTGCCGTGATGGTAACCGGCTTTTTTTGTTCGTTCTGTTTTCCGGCGGTGTTAAATTGCACATCAATTTCACCTGTTCCTCCCGGAGGTATCGCTTCTTTTGGCCAGGTTGGAACGGTACAACCACAAGTAGAGCGGGCTCCATTGATAATTAAAGGCACTTTACCGGTATTTTTAAACCGGAAAGATTTTGTCACAACTTCTCCTTCAGACACCTCGCCAAAATCATACGTAGTTTCTTCAAATACCATACGAGCAACATTGATGGTATCCTTTAGACCCTCAGCTGTAACAGGGCTTCGGATGATCGACGCAATTTTCCCATCAGCAGCGACTTCCTCTACCTGTTTTCCACTGTCATTTGTACAAGCAGACAAAAAAGTAAGGAGTAGCGTTAAAAATAAGATTGTTTGTTTCATTATTTTGGACTTCTGTTTTTTTAATTGATCGAAAAAGTGTGTGCTCAGACAATTCGCGATCGTGGTTGAAATCCCGATTTGCAAAATTACAAATTATAAGCAGATACCTTTGATTACCGAGAATACAATTCAAATTGTAAAAAAGTTTCTTTTCCTCCCTTAGCCTGTCTAAATCTTTGCATGATGGAAAATCCAAAAGTACTGTATCTGATTGGACCTATGGGATCCGGTAAATCCTTTGTTGGCAAAGCCATTGCCACTAAATTGAACCTGCCCTTTCTGGATCTGGATGCCTTGATTGAGGAATTTACCAATCAAAAAATCAGCCAACTCTTTAAAGATAAGGGAGAAGCTAATTTCCGCAAAATTGAAGCAGAAATGCTTAGGAAACACCCACCAACCAGTATTTTGGCAACAGGAGGAGGTACTCCTTGTTTTCATGAAAATATGGAATGGATGAATAAAAACGGGATAACACTGTATTTACGCACCACTCCGGGAATATTACAAAAACGCTTACTGAACGAAAAGGATAAACGGCCTCTGATTGCCGAAATTCCAGACAAGCAATTTTTAGGCTTTTTAGAGAATATGATAAAAACCCGGGCCGTATTTTACGAAAAAGCCCAAATTATTTATAACCAGGAACTGTCGAATACCACCGTGGTTCACGACATACTGAAACACCTCAGGCCCTTTCTCTTCCTATAGGATTTAAAGACAATCCGCAGACTTTAGTCCGTCACAAAAAAATCTACCCATATTTTGATTAACTGCTACAATCCTATAAATTAGGTAGCAATAACTCCTAAGCCCAAAGAACGTACCCCCGATTCCCAACTTAACCGACATAGGAAATTTATGAATTTGTACATTCCCGCTAAATGGATGGCAGCAGCAGATCTACTGGTTGCCTTAGAATCGCTTCAACTACTTGCTCAGGCTTTTACTCCCAAACACTTGCGAAAGGTTGAAATTACTATTCCCTTAAAAGCGGAGCAACTAAGGGATGTGGAACCCTATTTACCCATTCAATTTGAAAAGGTAAATACAGAACTCTTGCAGGCTCCAAAAGAGAATGACTTTATTTTTATGCCTTCTCATGGCACGGGGATTTCTGAAATCCGCGTTTACAGGCGACCATTGATTGGATACCGTGTGGAAGCCATTATTAGCCAGTTTAACTCTGATGCGGTGATGCTAATTGAACCCGAAACAGCTACCCCGGAAAAAGTATTTGCGCACACCCTACAGATGCTGTATTTTGATCCGGGAGCACAACGGATGCTCTGGAAAAATTTATTTCAAAAAAATCAGAAAGAGGATCGTGCTTTTGGCCACTTTGATAGTGCTTTTAATCTGAGTATTTAGCCTGATTATTCTTCTTCGCTTTTATCAGGCCGTTGTTCCATAAACTTAGGGTGGTTGCCTGCTATGACAATAGTGACCTCTCCTTTAATGTTTTTATCTTTTAGTCTGTTTACCAATTCTGATAGATAGCCTCTATAAACGCGTTCAAATTTTTTGGTTAATTCGACACAAACAGCTGCCTGCCGGTTTCCCAGAATTTTCTCTGCACTTTTCAGAAAGGACACTACCCGATATTTAGATTCAAAAAAGATGAGACTATGAGGCAAATTAGCTTCTGGTTCCAGAAATCGGGTTCTTTGTCCGTCTTTCTTTGGTGGAAAACCTTTAAAGGTAAAACTGGAGCTTGGGAGTCCGGATAATAACAGCGCTGTATTTACAGCACTCGGACCGGGGATAACTTCAATGGTAAATCCGGCTTCACCTGCTGCCTGTGTAGCTCGAAAGCCTGGATCACTGATAGATGGATTGCCCGCATCGGTAACCAATCCCACTTGAAGACCCTGCCCCAACAATTCCAGTATTTTACTGTTTGCCCGGAGTTCGTTATGTTCGTGGTAACTAAATAATATACCTGGCGTCGGAATTTCGTAGTGTTGCAGTAAGCGTTTACTTACACGCGTATCTTCGCAGCCAAGAGCGTCCAGTTCTTTTAATACCCGAATTGCCCGGAAGGACATATCCTCCAGATTCCCAATGGGCGTACAAATAAGAAAAAGTCTTCCAAGTGATTTTTCTGGCATACTTCGTAAGTAAACAGTTGAAAAATGCGTTATATCGCACTAAATTAAGGAAAAACCAATCTAATGAAAAAGTTGATAATTTGCTTAACCCTATATCCTTTCTTCATGTCAAATTCCTGTATGGAGGCACCAACTTCGAGTGAGCTAACTGGTACCAATTGGATTGTAAAAACACTTTACGGCATCGACCTTCTGCCAGCGGATTATCAAAACATTCCAACTGTTTCTTTTTTAGCAGATGGACAGGTATCCGGAATAGGAAGTTGTAACAGTTTCTCCGGTCCATATAGCCTGGAGGAAGGCCTGCTGAAAATTGGACCCTTGGCCCGCACCAAGAAGTATTGTCCGAATATGGATATAGAGGATCAATTTCTGCACGCACTCCAGGCCTCCGATTCCCTTCAACTCAAAGATGGAAATCTGGAGTTATATGGAGAGCAGGAGTTGATTCTGATTCTGAGTGCCAATTGATTACTCTAAGCCTGCGAGGTCAGCCTCTTCCTGGGCTTTTTCCCAGTTGTGAAGTGCTTCCTCTATATCGCGTTTGAGTTTCTGATAATTTTGGATAGTTTGCTCAGCCTCCGGAGTTCCGTAAAATGCCGGATCTGCCATCTGAAGTTCCATCTTCATGCTGGCAGCCTCCAGTTTTTCAACAGTTTTCTCTGCATTACGCAAATTGCGGAGCAGCCGTTTGCGCTCCTCCTGAGAAATTTCTACAACTTCTTTTGCGGCTGTTACCGAAGCTTTAGCAACCTTTTCAGTGGTTTTTTCCACCGCACGCATATTGTCGAGGGCACGTTTTTCCAGAAAGTAGTTCACATCTCCAAGATATTCATGCAATTGGTGGTCTCGAAATTCAATTGTCCGGGTAGTTAAACCGGCCAGAAAATCCCGATCATGGCTAACGACCAGCAGGGTGCCATCGAATTTCAAAAGGGCTTCCTTGAGCACCTCCTTGGAGAGCATGTCCAGGTGATTGGTAGGTTCATCAAGAACCAGTAAATTAAAAGGTTTAAGCAGCAGGCAGGCTAATGCCAGACGGGCACGTTCACCACCGGACAACACTTTTACTTTTTTATCAGCATCCTCACCACTAAACATAAAGGCACCCAGAATAGACCGGAGCCTGGTCCGCATTTCTGGCGGACTGGACTGTTCCATTGTTTGGAGGATGGTAGAATCCTGATCCAATGTATCTGATTGGTCCTGGGCATAATAACCAATTTCAACATTATGGCCAAGTTCCAGTCCACCACCTGTAAGTCGTTCCTTTCCTACAATAATTTTTGCCAGTGTGGTTTTTCCTTGTCCGTTTTGACCTACAAAAGCTAACCTGTCTGCGCGCTCTACTGCCAAATCCACTCCCTGGAGCACAGAAACGTGGCCGTAGCTCTTTTCCAGTTTATTGACTTTTACGGCAATCTGACCAGAGCGGGAAGCAGGTGGGAATCTCAGCTTAAAGGTTTCAGTGTCTTCCTGCCCGACCTCAATCCGCTCCATTTTATCGAGTTGCTTCTGCATCGATTGAGCCATCTTGGTTTTGGTGGCCTTGGCCATAAACCGGTTGATGGTCTTTTCGCGTTGTGCAATTACTTTTTGCTGATTATCAAAGGCTGACTGTTGCTTTTCCCGACGTTCGACCCGTTGAATCAGGTAACCGGAATAAGCTGCATTATAGTCATAGAGGTTTCCTAATTCTATCTCGAGTGTGCGCCGGGTTACGTTATCCAGGAATAACTTATCGTGGGAAATCAAAATTACTGCACCTGAATAATCCTGGAGGAATTTTTCAAGCCAGAGGATAGATTCGATATCCAGGTGATTGGTAGGCTCATCAAGCAGGAGGTAATCGGGTCGTTGAAGCAAAATTTTTGCCAACTCAATCCGCATTTGCCACCCACCACTAAACTCACTAGTTTTCCGGCTAAGATCTTTGCTTGCAAATCCGAGGCCACGTAAGACTTTTTCTGTATTCGCTTCCGCGGAAGCGCCATCGAGGTGCAGAAACCGATCGTTTAATTCAGACCACTCATCAAGTAAGTTATGATAATCGGTGGTTTCATAATCTGTACGAACCTGTAGTTCCTTATTGATTTGAGCTTGCCTGGCCTCAATTTTACGTACTTCTTCGAAAGCGGACATGGCTTCCTCCTTTACGGAGCGGGTACCTTTGAAGTGTACCTCCTGGTGCAGGAAACCCATTGTTGTGCCGTTCGGCCGGGATATAGATCCGGTATCCGGATTAATTTCACTGGCAAGAATTTTCAGGAGGGTGGATTTTCCGGCGCCATTCCGGCCAACTAATCCAACTCTATCTTGCTGTTTAATAACTAAATCCAAGTGATCAAGTAGAACTCGATCGCCGTATTTTACTGAAATATCTGTTGCTGTAATCAAAGGAGGCAGTGTTAAGAAGCCGCAAAGATAGGAAAGCTATCAGGCTTTCTCAAGTGTGAAACCAAAAGTAGAGCCCAAATTAATGGTTGAACGCACGTTAATGGTTTGTTTGTGGGCATTAATGATGTGTTTTACGATAGACAAACCCAGTCCGGAACCTCCGCGATCGCGGCTTCTACTCTTGTCAACACGGTAAAAACGATCAAAAATCCGATCCAGGAATTCTGCTTCAATGCCAATTCCGTTATCGGCAACTTCTACCAAAATATTTTTATCCATATCGTAAAAACTCACCTTGGTACTTCCACCCTTTTTGCCATATTTAACTGAATTATTCAACAAATTGGTCAAAACCTGTCTAATGGATTCCCGATCTGCATTGACCATATAGTTTTCATCTGCTCCGGATTTAAAGAGAAAGGTAATGTCGTTTTCAAGGGCTTTTATCTCCAGGTCCTCAAATACTTCTTGCGTCAGTTCCCGAATATTAAAGCTCTGCACTTCGAGCATCAACTCACCAGACTCCATTCGGGAGATTGATTCTAAATCTTCTACAATAGTATTGAGGCGTTGAACATTTTTGGCAGCGCGCTCCAGGTATAACTGATTAATTTTCTCATCGGCCATTGCCCCATCCAGCAAGGTATCCAGGTAGCCCTGAATCGTAAAAATCGGGGTCTTTAACTCATGTGAAATATCGCCCAGAAATCGGCGTCTGTAGCTCTGCCAGGATTTCAATTCGGCTATTTCCTGTGCCTGATTCGTCGCCCAGGCTTCCACTTCTTTTTCTACCTCATCCAGAATATCCGCATTAACATCCTGATAGCTGTTTTTCTCCTGAGAATGCAGTTTATGTTTGTGGATAGTTTTGTAAATAAGCTTGATCTTCCGGTAGATGTATTTCTTCAGGTAATACAGGATTACAAAGTAGCTGATACCGTATCCGAGAATTAGCAAAAGTAATACAACCTCAAAGTTAACAGACCAAAAGCCGCTTAACCATAGTACGGTAGCTACAAACAAAAGGGAACCCACAATCCAAAGGGAGGAAAAAAATGATATTTGCTGCGGTGTGGGGTTTTTAAGCATTAAAACTCAAATTTATAGCCTATTCCCTTTATGGTTTTGATGAAATGATCGCCAATCTTCTCCCGAAGTTTGCGGATGTGTACATCAATAGTCCGGTTTCCAACAATCACGTCTGCGCCCCAGACCTTCCGAAAGATTTCTTCTCGGGTAAAAACCTTACCCGGTTTACTAGCTAAGAGACCGAGTAACTCAAACTCCTTTTTGGCTAATTCAATTTCCCGATCCCCGTTAAAAACCAGAAAACGTTCGGTGTCAATTCGAATATCGCCAAGCTGGATAATTTTTTCCTGATCCTTGACTCCTGTACGGGAAGAACGCCGCAGGAGCGCTTTGATCCGACTGGTAAATACCCGGGGCCGAATAGGTTTGGTGATGTAGTCATCCCCTCCCACATCCAGTGCGGCAATTTGAGAAAAGTCCTCTTCTCGTGCAGATAAGAAGGCAATAAGCGTGCCATCAAAATCTTGATTCCCCCGGAGTGCGCGGCAAAGTTCTACCCCATCCATTTTTGGCATCATGATGTCCAGGATGATTAAATGGGGCTTTTCTGCATGTGCTGTTGCCAGGCCTTCCTCTCCATTCAGAGCCGTGAAAACGATAAAACCTTCTTTTTCAAGATTGTACTTCAGAATCTCCAGAATATCCGGTTCATCATCAACGACCAGGATCTTTACTTCATCCATGTAAACAAGATTGAACACCTAATTACCAATATGCGCGGCAATCTTCCGCAAAAGTAAAATTATACTACTGATATGTCCCTTCTCGTGGTTTAAATTTATGTAAAATCATCTGATTTATCCGGAGTCTGCTTTAAATTATCCTGTGAAGTTATTTAAAAACTGGCATTATTCTTTATACATCAGACAGCCTCTCGATTTCGGTGCAAGTTCCGGCTTTTCCATGTTGCCGGCCTCTCCTATTGAGTTTAATCTCCGCCCGTTTTTGGTAATTGTGTTTATGCTATTTTGCTCTATCTTACTGAGAAATTTTTAAATGAGTAAAATATTTTTCCAGTAAAAACAAAGATATTCTCAATAAAAGGCCTTATATTTAAGTGTCAAACAGGATTTATGAAGAAGCAACACCTCAATCGAAAGCACAATTTCCCGGATGCTGATCTACATCAGCTTTGTCTGGAAAAAATTGCACACGCCAAAAGAGACCTAAAGCAATTTGATCAATATGGGTACGACCTGTCCCGTTTGAAGAAGCTGAAAGGTGCCTGTGATCGATTTCGCGACCTCCCTGAAGACCACGAATTAGTTGGTGAGCAAATGATCACAACGGATAAGAAATACCTGGCAGCAGAGCAGCTTAAAACAGCTATCCGTTCCCTTATGACACGGGTAGCACTGAAATACAACAACAAAACTGGCCGCTACCGGAAATTTGGAACGGCTAAAATGGGCGATATGACCGATGCCCAGTTGATGTTTTGTGGCAGGCGTGTTATCCGGGTAGCCAGACAACAAATCGACTTTCTGGCAGATGTAGGAGTCAATGAAAATATACTGGCCCGTATTCAAAAAGCCAATCAGGATTTTGAAAAAGCCGTTAATATTCAACAAGACCGGGTTGCAGAACGGGATATATCCGTCGAAAGACGAGTCGAATTGGGAAATGCCCTGTACGACGAACTCGTAATACTTTGCAATATTGGCAAAGACATCTGGGCAGAACGCGATCCGGTTGAATACGAGAAATACACGCTATACGAGAGTAATAACGAGCAGAAAAAGGCTAAAAAAGCCGCCGAAAATTCAAAGTGATTACTGGCCCTCAGCCGGCACAAAATCCAGCGAGACGGCATTGATGCAATAGCGCTGACCAGTTGGAGGCGGACCATCCGGAAAAACATGACCTAAATGGCCACCGCAACGATTACAAACAACCTCCGTACGAACCATTCCGTAAGCATTGTCCTGATGCTCTCCTACATGGCTGGGATCTGCTGGTTGGTAAAAACTCGGCCAACCTGTGCCCGATTCAAATTTTGTGTTTGAATCAAACAAAACCAGCCCACAGGCAGCACAGGTAAATACACCTGCACGTTTTTCCTTCAATAAATCACCGGTGCCAGCCCGCTCTGTTCCAGCTTCCCGCAAAACATAAAACTCCTGGCTGGTCAGCTCAGACTTCCATTCCGCCTCCGTTTTTACCACCTGGTAAATGGTATCCCCATTACTGTCAATGAAATAGTCAGAAGAGGAAGGTTGAGGTTGTCCCGATAGTAATTGGGATTGGGTTTGCGCTTGAGAGTTATCAGTACAAGAGGAAGCAAGCGAAAAAAACAAAGAGAAAAGCAGTGCGAATTTCATAATTATTTACGTTTTCGAATTCGTGGATGGTTCCACTCTTCCCGTTGAGCAAATTCGACGATCCGTTTCAACATTCCCATAAGGGTCAGAAAAACCAGGTAACCAAAGATTAGAACGGTGTAAATCCACCGATATGATCCTGCTTCATTAATTGAAATGGACGAAAATAACCAGGCTAGCAAGCCATTAGCTATAGCGAGGCCGGCAAAGCTTAAAATAGATTGTCCCCAATAATGATTCAGGTCTTTGGTTGCCAAACTGATAATCGAATTAAATAAGGCAAAGAAGAGCATGAAAGCAGCAGCAGTCATCCAGGGGAATCGATCCCCGACTTCGACAATTCCAAGGCCATGGATCATTTTTCCAAAAACCATAAAAACAAAGGCAGCGGCAAAGACAATACCCGCTTGCAACATGGGACTATGGGCTTTTGAAAAAAGAGAGTTCTCCGGATTAGACATACTACAATTATTTTTGCCGGATAAAGCCGACTATCAAGAAAACTCCCAACCAGCCCATCTTGTTCAATTCAATGTTTGAATTTCAATTGACCCAAAAAGATCATACTCATTGGCATCAGTAATTAACACATCCGCAAAATCACCAATGCGCGCAAAGTTCCCTTTTGTAGGCACTAATACCTCATTATCCACTTCCGGGGAATCGGCAATCGTTCTGCCCACAAAATAGCCGCCCTCAATTCGATCAAAGAGCACTCGCTGCCGGGTACCAACCAGGCTTTGGTTTTTCTTTTCGGAAATTATCTGTTGGATTTCCATTATTGTTCCGGCTCGCTCTGCCTTAACTTCCGGATCTACATCATCTACTAAATCATGCGCACTGGTATTCTCCTCATGTGAATATTGAAACACCCCTACCCGATCGAATTCCATCTCCTGTACAAAGGCGCCCAATTCTGCAAACTCTGTTTGGGTCTCTCCCGGAAATCCGACCAAAAAGGTGGTACGGATAACTATACCGGGTACTTTTTCGCGGGCATACCGAATTAATTCCCTCGTCTCAGCCTGTGTTATTTGCCGCCGCATCCGGAACAAGACAGTATCGCTGGCATGCTGGAGCGGAATATCCAGGTAGTTGCATAATTTGGGCTGCCGCTGCATGACATCAAATACTTCGAGCGGAAATTTACTGGGATAAGCGTAATGCAGGCGAATCCACTCAATCCCATCCACCTCACAGAGTGCGTCTAACAGTTCTGATAACGCACGCTTTTTATAGAGATCCAGTCCGTAATAGGTTAACTCCTGCGCGATTAGCATCAACTCTTTTACCCCTCTGGCCGCCAGACTTTTTGCCTGCTCGACCAATGCTTCAATGGGTTGAGAAATATGTTTTCCACGCATTAGAGGGATGGCACAGAACGAACAGGTCCTGTTGCAACCTTCTGATATTTTCAGGTAAGCATAATGTGGTGGTGTGGTGATAATGCGCTCTCCCACCAGCTCATGCATATAATCTGCCTCCAAACGTGCAAGAAGTGCCGGCAATTCCAAGGTGCCAAAAAAGGCATCGACTTCCGGAATTTCCTGTTCTAAATCGTCTTTATAGCGTTGTGACAGGCAACCTGTAACATACAGTTTTTCAATACCGCCTTCCTGCTTGATCGCTGCAAATTTCAGAATGGTATTGACACTCTCCTCCTTGGCCAGGTCAATAAATCCGCAGGTATTTACAATTACAATATCCGATTCTTCATCCCCACCCTCGTGTACTACATCGTAATCATTACCACGCAGCTGGGTAATTAGCTGCTCAGAATCTACCAGATTCTTCGAGCAGCCCAAGGTTACTACATTGACTCTTTCCGGTCTAAATCGCTTTGTCTTCATGCTGCAAAGATAGCTGGAAGAAAATTCTCCTCACCAAGTGGGTTGAGAAAATTCTCCAAACCCGGATTAAATAGTTATGAAAACAATTTTATACACTTTTGCCCAAATCCAAACGTTGTTTTCGGTAACGTATGAAAAATTCCAAAATCAACTTTTTTCAACAAGCTACCGGCATTCCTTTTAGGGGATTATTATTGGTCCTTTTCTGTACGCTTTCCAGTCTGGTAAAGGTCTCTGCCCAACTCAGTGTTAGTGGCTCGGTGGAAACGGCCACCGCTCCTTTTTGGGATCCGATAAACCAAAACAGCGAACGATTTCTACGAAACGGATATGGATTAGGAGCTAATTACCATTGGCGTTTTGGCAATAATCAGGCAATTGCCCTGGGGCCAGGTATTCGGTACGACCATTTTAAAGCTGGCACCCTTGACGTGGGTCCGGCAGAATTAAACATAAGCGGCATCCTGCTCAATGCCCGTTTATATCCGGGGCATTTTCTGTTTTCCTGTGATTGCGATGAGCTAAAACAGCGACTCTTTCTGGAAGGCAATCTGGGGTGGCATTATGCTGCCATGCAGGTCAATTCGCCAGATTTTCAGGAAATTGTTCAGGATAAAGGAATGAGTATTGGATTTGGATTTGGGATGCACCTAAACGCAGGACCAAATTTTATATTAAGTCCTATCTTTCGCTTTTGCCAGTTACCAAATATTAATTGGGAAGGCCTTGATCGTTTTCTTCCAAACGGTTCTAGTCCGTACTTTCGCACAAATTCTGAAATCCGCATCTTTCAGATTGAATTACAGATAAGTTTTATATCTCTACCAAAACAGTGATTGAAATGATTCGTTTCGCCATTCTCCTAATTTGTCTCCTGCCCTTTTCAGGGAATGCCCAATTTGGATTCTCCGGCACCTATAACTGGATGAATACACCTTTGGAAAACAGTCAACTGGCCTTAGCACAAAACCCGGATGACGCTTTTTATTCCAACAGCTTTTCTTTAGGTATTGATTACTGGTGGCGCCCCGAAAAATATCGGGTTGAGTTTTATCCGGGCCTGGCTTTCCAGCAATCAACGAGCACCGGTTATACAACGGGAACGTTTCGAACAAACGATTACATGTTTCAATTGAATATCAATATTTACCTCTTTGATTTTTTGAGTGATTGTGACTGTCCGACTTTTTCAAAACAAGATCCGATATTCAAAAGAGGTTTCTTTATTCAGCTCAGTCCGGGAGTAAATTTATCTGATCACCAGTTTCGGTATTCCGATAAATTTGTAGAGCATATTGACAAGCCCTTCTCCTACCGGGCAGGAATCGGAGCAGGGCTAGACCTGGGCATTTCTGATATGCTGACGCTTACTCCATTTGTACGCCATGTGTGGCGATTCAGCAATCAATGGGATGGTTTCCTGGAGTATCCGCCAGTTAATGAAATTAACGGCTCCAATATCCAAACAGGAGACTGGACTCAATGGGAAGCGGGTCTTCGTATAGGATTACGTCTGGATGAATGAAATTAAACTGTCTGATTTAGGCGATTGAATGTATTTTCATTCCTTCAAGTAGGTTCTACCCAACAGGCTACTTACCTTTGGCTTGGGAATAATGAACTATGAAAAAAGCCAACTGGCCAATTTGGGCATTACTTACAATATTGAGTTTCCAGAGTATTCTACTCCAGGCTCAACGATCTGACCATGTTCCCGGACAATATATCGTTTGGTTGACAGGAGCTAATTCAATTGATGAGGTAATTGAAGACTACGCCAGTATTTCCGGCAATCAAACAGCTCTTGGTTTAAAAAAACAGCTTGTTCCAGGCTATCCCATTTATCTGCTCCAAAATGATCCGGCCCAATTTGACGAGACCCTCCTACTAAACTACCTCCGCCAGGATGTACGTGTAGCAGAGATTCAGCAAAACCATTGGCTTTCCAGTCGGTCTCTGCCCGATGACCCCATGTTTGGAAATCAATGGAACTTCCTAAATACCAATGGTGGTGCCGATATTGATATTGACCTGGCATGGGAAGTCACTACAGGTGGCCATACTGCTTCCGGGCATCCAATTGTCATTGCCCTGATTGATGATGGAATTGATCCGGATCATCCGGATTTGGTTTCAAACCTTTGGACAAATTCGGCGGAGATTTCCGGAAATGGTATAGACGACGACGGAAATGGTTATGTGGATGATTTTGCAGGATGGAATGTGCAGGCAGACCTTGATCTGGTGCAATATGGTATCCACGGAGTACAGGTAGCGGGTATGTTAGGGGCAAAAGGAAATAACGGTACTGGTATTTCCGGTACTAATTGGGATGTCCGGATAATGCCTATCGTTGGCATTTCCGGTTTGGAATCTGAAATAGTTGAAGCCTATGGCTATGCCTTAAATCAACGCATTCTCTGGCAACAAAGTGGCGGCACAGCAGGTGCATTTGTTACCTGCACAAACACTTCCTGGGGTGCGGATCTGGCCTCTCCTTCCGATTACCCTCTGTGGTGTGCGATGTTTGACCTCTTGGGAGAAAATGGCATTCTGAGTGTTGCGGCAACTACCAATTCGAATGTCAATGTGGATATTGAAGGAGATATGCCTACCGCATGTAGCAGTCCCTATCTTATTACAGTTACCGCAACTGATGAGGCAGACCAGCGAAATTTTTCCGGTTTTGGCATCCAATCCATTGATTTAGCCGCACCGGGTGAGGAAATCCTGACAACAGATATTAACGGCCAATACCACTATCAATCGGGCACCTCTTATGCCTGTCCGCAGGTAGCGGGCATTATTGCATTACTCTATTCCGTGCCATGTGTTGAACTGGAAATTTTGGCGCTATCGGATCCCATGGCAGCTGCTATTACTGCTCGGGATGCTATTCTAAATGGAGTTGATCCAGTGGCCAACTTAGGGAATGAGGTAAACAGCGGCGGCCGGCTGAACGCCTATAATAGTGTCGTGGAAGTGTTAAACCTTTGTGATGCCTGCTTGGCACCTGTTGGTATAGAAGCAACCCCCATATCAGATAGTACTGTTTCACTTGATTGGGTATCCTTTCCGGGCACGGTAGAAACATATCTCAAATGGCGTGAACTCGGAACCTTGGAATGGAATCAAATTACCAATCCGACAGCTCCTTATATATTGGGGGATTTAGAGGGATGTACCGCATACGAGTTTCGACTAAAAGTATTTTGCAGTGGCACCCAATCGGAGAGTCCGAATAGTATCACCTTTGAAACATTAGGTTGCTGTGAAGCACCTGCTAATATTCAGGCAAGCAATATCACAGACTCCAGTGCGCATCTGGAATGGGAGGAAGTATATGGAGCAGAAACCTACATATTGCGCTATAAAACAGCTTTAGCCAATACCTGGTCCTCACCGATATCCACAGAAGAGCCACAACTGGATCTGGATTCCCTGGAGGCCTGCCAAACATACGACATCAAACTAATGGTAGGCTGTCTGGATGGCGCGGCTTCTACTTTTTCCTACAGCCAGTTTGAAGTAACGGGCTGCGAATTTTGTGAAGAACAATCCTATTGTAATCCGGAGTTTTACGCCTGGTTTGAATGGATCGAATCCTTTACGCTTGATGGGCAGGAAATTCAAACCGGAAACAATGATGGTTATTTTCAGATTTTCGGGGAGGATATTGTTTTAGTAGCTGGTGAATCCTATCCATTTATCATCGAGCCCGGCTTCAACAACTGGAGCTATATGGAATCTTATCTAATCTGGATAGATTTTGACCAAAACGGTGCATTTGATTATCCGGAGGAGTTGGTTTTTGAATCACCAACATCTACCGAACAAAATCAGGAAGGTATTATCACCATTCCAGATTCTGCGCCGGAGGGAACATCCCGGCTTCGAGTTATGCAAATTTACACAGGCTTTGGCAGCCTTGGTTTTCCATTTTCTTGCACCAATTTCATTGAATATGGGGAAGTTGAAGACTATTGCATCAGTATTTCGGAAACAGATCCCAATCTGCCACCCTGCCAGACTTTAATGGATTTTGAAATAGGCCCAATTACTGTCGATACCGCTTTTATTAGCTGGACTTCAGACACTACTGCCAATTCCTATGAAATTCGCTATCGCCTTTTGGAGGAGACGGACTGGATTTACATTCAAGTTGCAGAACCTGTACTTTTACTGGACAACCTCGAAGCTTGCAGTACCTATGAAATTCAGGGACAAATTCATTGTAGCGGGGATGTTGGTGGCTTTTCTGAATCCTCTCTTTTTGAAACCGCCTGCATTCAATCTGAACTAGTTTTCCAGGAAGAAACCAGTTTGGTTAGCATTTTCCCAAATCCATTTGACCAACAAGTGCTGTTTGCAGGCATTCCTGAAAAGGTATATCAGCTACAACTTTATGCTATTGATGGCCGACTCATTCAGGAAATAACGCTTGAATTAGACAGTGGCGCCACCACTCTGGAATTACCACTAAATCCGGAAATTGCCGCTGGCATGTACCTGCTGCATTGGAAGGATGATCGGAATTCAGGCACTATCCGGCTGGTGAAATACTAGCCCCTTCATTTTTTGTTTTCTTCGTTTTATCTTTCCGAAAAAAACCAATGAAAACAAAATTCCCAGCCATTTTACTGGTCCTTCTAAATTGTTATTCGGCCTTTGCACAGGATTCCACAATGCCTAAATTTGCTTCCTGCGACACCCTGAATTTAAGTGCGGAGGAAAAAGTGGATTGCCCGGAGGCAAAACTGTTTTTCTATATCCAAAAAGAATTAAAGCTTGAGAAACAAAAGGATCATGCCGGCACCCTGGAAATTGCATTTACAGTTGACGAAACAGGAGCCGTTTTAGATCCCGAAATTATACGCTCCATTGATGAAGAAACAGATCAGGCAATTCTAAACGTTTTTCGAAATATGCCGACGTGGATCCCGGGAAGTTCAGAAGGCATACCGGAAGCACAGCGTTTGGTTCAAAGGATACAGGTACCTATCGGCGAAAATACGATCATGGAACAGTATTTAGAAATGCCAAGATATCCTGGCTGTGAAGATATATCGGACGAAGCAGACCATAAAAGCTGTTGGGAGCAGCTTATGCTTCAATTTATCTACACAAACATTCAATATCCTGAGTTTGCTAGAGAAAATGGTATAGAAGGCACTGTAGTCATTCGTTTTGTAGTAGATAAGGACGGTTCAGTCATTGATACAGAAATACTTCGGGAAATTGGGGGCACCTGTGGCGCAGAATCCTTAAGGGTGGTTAATATGATGCCCAATTGGATCCCGGGAAAGCTCTTTAATGAGCCCGCCAAAATTCAATATTATTTACCCGTTAAGTTCAAACTGGAAGGCCAAACCAAAAAAGAGAGAAAAAAGAAACGGAATTGACTTAGCCGATAGACTTTCGACTTTAAACCCTAAACCTTTGACCTAAACATGAAAAATTCCCTTGTTTTAATTCCTGCTCTCTTCCTGTTTTTGCATTCGGCGAAAGCCCAGGAAACAGATGACTCCCTTTCTGTAGCCCCCTACTTTAAATCCTGTGAAGATGGAAATATTTACCAGAAACTGGAATGTACCGGTCAGGAGGCATACCGTATCATGTATAGCGAAATGAAGTATCCGGATCTGGCCAGAGAAAAAGGCGTGGAAGGCTATGTCATCTGTAATTTTATTATTGATACGGTAGGACATACCACACAGATTACGGTAGATGAAGGCTTGGGATATGGTTGCGATGAAGAAGCTATCCGCCTGATTAGTATCCTTCCTGAATATGTACCGGCGACAGTAGACGGGAAAGCAGTACCTTTTAGTAGCAGTCTTACTATTTTTTTTCCGCAGGAAAAGGACAAACGCTATGGCCGGAGTCAGGTTGATCCTTATGAGGATGAAAGTTTTCCGCCACCTGCCCAGATATTGCCACCCATGCCGCCGCCACCTCCTCCTCCACCGCCATCTGAAAACCGGCATGATATCTTTATGATGGTGGAGCGTATGCCCATTTTCGGAGGCTGTACGGAGGAAAACTACGAAGATCGGCGCGAATGTGGTGAGAAGCTTTTACTTCAGTTTTTTGCCGACAGCCTGGTATATGAAGCGGGGACAGACCTATGGAGAAATCGCGTGGTAATTAAATTTATAGTAAAAAAGGATGGAAGTATTTCTAATGCCGAAATTATTAGTAGTTGTGGAAATCCGGATATTGATCAGGAAGTCATTCGGCTTGCCCTTAAGATGCCGAACTGGGAACCAGGGACACAGCGCGGTCGGCCTGTTGCAGTTCAATTCACCCTCCCAATATATCTAGACCGATATTGAGCCTTCTTTCAGTTTATAGATCATTGATTGTACCTTGATAAAAAATTGTAATTCATGAGAAACCTGTTTTTCCTTTTATTGCTGGTCGTTTCTGCCTGTATTCCCAAACCACAGGGGGAAGTTCCCTGTATAAACCCGGAGAAGGCCAACCCTGAAATGGTTTGCATTACTATTTATGAGCCGGTTTGTGGATGCGATGAGGTTACCTATGGCAATATTTGCGAAGCAGAACGCGCCGGAGTCATGTTTTGGGAGGAAGGGCCTTGTGCATTAAGTTGTGTAGATAGTACGCTACTCAATCCAAAACAGGAATGTCCTCGGCTGGCAAAACCCGTTTGCGGTTGTAACGGACGCACTTACGCCAACCCCTGCGAAGCGGAGAAGGCCGGCATTGTGCGTTATGCACTCGGACGCTGCCACCCTTGTATGGATTTCAGCAAAATTACAAATGGGCCGGTTCCTGCGATTTACGATCCGGTTTGTGGTTGCAACGGCAGAGCATACGGTAATGAGTATGAAGCTGCAGCTGCCGGGTTAACAAGTTGGAAAAAGGGAAAATGTGATGATTGCATAGACCCGGATAAGGCCGATCCGGCCATTGGCTGCGCAAAAATTTACCAGCCTGTTTGCGGTTGCGATGGAAAGACCTACGGCAACGCCTGTGAGGCTCAAAAAGCCGGTGTAACAAAATATACGACTGGGCAGTGCAATGGCTGCATAGACCCTGCCAAAATCAATATGACTGCTTGTCCGGACATTTTTGAACCGGTTTGCGGATGTAATGAGAAAACATACCCGAATGCCTGTTACGCACAAAATGCCGGGCTAACCAAATGGTCGAAGGGCCGCTGTGAAGACTGCGTGGATCCGGCCAAAAAAGACCCCAATAAAGGCTGCCCGGAAAACTATGAACCGGTTTGTGGATGTAATGGAAAAACCTATGGTAATGTCTGTGAAGCGGAAGCAGATGGTGTCCTGAACTGGACAAAAGGAGCTTGCCAATAATATGATTGAAGACCAAAAAGGACTCATATTAAACGATGATTTTCGCGCTGTGCTGGATATTCTGGAAAACAGCAGGGAATCCTTATTCATTACAGGTCGAGCCGGTACCGGAAAGTCCACCCTCTTGCAACTTTTCAGGAATACGACCCGAAAAAAAATAGTTGTCCTGGCACCCACAGGTGTTGCTGCACTTAATGTGAAGGGACAAACAATTCATTCTTTTTTCGGGTTCCCGCCCAGACCGCTTTCGCGGGAAGACATTAAAAAACGTCGATTCAGAAAGCTTTACGAAAATCTGGAAGTCCTGGTTATTGATGAAATTTCGATGGTTCGGGCAGATCTGCTTGACAATATCGACTGGTTCTTGCGCGTAAACCGCGATGACGACAGGCCCTTTGGAGGTGTACAACTTGCTTTATTTGGAGACCTCTTTCAACTTCCTCCTGTTGTAGCATCTGCGGTTGAAAAACAACTATTTAGCACCTACTACGACAGCCCGTATTTTTTCTCCTCAGATGTCATCAAACATGACATGGACTTACAAATACTCGAATTACAGCATGTTTATCGCCAGGAGGAACGTCGTTTTCTGCGGCTATTGGAAGCAGTTCGATTAAATCGGGCTGATATCGACGAATTGGAAGAATTAAATGTGCGGCATTTACCTCAATTTCAGGCAGAAGACTCCTATATCACACTTTCGGCGCGGAATAACACCGTAGATGCCATTAATCAACGTGAACTTGCACGAATCACGGATCCGGGACAATGGTACCAGGCTACTATTGGAGGTCAATTCAATCCAATGCTCTATCCAACCGAGGCCCAACTCTTGTTAAAAACAGGCGCCCAGGTCATGTTTTTGAAAAATGACCCGGAAAAGCAATATGTAAACGGTACTATTGGCAAAATCACGAAACTGGATTATGAAGAAATAGAAGTAACAGTTCGAGAAGGCGGAGAAGAACGTAAAATCACCGTCGTACCTGTAGAATGGGAAGTTGTAAAATACAAGACCGCCGAGGATGACCCCAAAAAGATAGAAACGGAGGTTGTAGGTACCTTCAAACAGTTTCCCTTAAAGGCAGCCTGGGCAATAACCATTCATAAAGCACAGGGCAAAACATTTGACCGCGTTATTATTGACATGGGCAACGGCGCATTTGAACACGGCCAGACCTATGTAGCCTTAAGTCGCTGTCGGACCCTACAGGGAATAATATTAAAGCAGGCGCTTCGCCGGCGGGACATCCTTACAGACGAACGCATCGTAGAATTTTACGAACAGTTCAGAAGGTTTGGATAAGTGGTGTCGATTTGCTTAATTTACCAAGGCATTCTAACCAATATTTTTTAACCAATAATTCCTTGATAACCATGAGCCAATCAAAAAGAAAACGTCAGATTGCTTCCCGCAACAAAAAAGAAGAACGGAAAATTATTCGGGTAGTTTTGATCATTACAGCCATACTTCTGGTATTACTTTTTATCTCTTTTATGAAGTAAAAATTACTCCGGAAGCAACAGGTACCACCAGGTATTTATGTCGGGAAAGGTATCTATAGTCGACCAGGAATTGACATTTATTCGTTGAATCGCAACTGAATCTACCAAGAGCGGCCAGTCCTTCCGGATGCCATTGGTACTTAAAGAATTAATTGCTTGTAGTTGCAGTTCCTTGCGATTTGCATAATATTCGAAGCTTTTCCCAGGGGCTGCGCCACCAATCTGTAAAGTAGTATAACCAGATGTTGAAATCTGGTTGGGAATATCCTTTTGCCAGGAATGCAGTCCTTCGTAAATTGGCATAAATTGAACCAGCAGAAAGAAGAATGATACTCCACCGGCTAAAACAGCCATATTCCGATATTGTCCTTCGCGGAGACTCCACAATCCCAGGATGGCGAAGAAATAGGGAACCCAAAATCCAATACAGATCGCCATAGCAGCCCGAAACCCGGAAGCCTGTAGCCAATAAAACCCATTGAGCATGCCTAATGCTCCCAGGCAAAACACGCTCAACAGGCCAAGCAGGGAAAATCCCCTTACAATACTGCGATAGGGATAGTTAGGGTGCGCATAATCATCCAGGGAACGGGCAATGGCAAGCGAAAAAGCAAATTGTAAAAGGGGGCCGAAAAACAGGCCCGCAATCAAAAATGCCAAGATCAGTTTGGCCCACTCCTCCCCTTTCCGGAGATTTGAAAATGCTTGCCAGAGACCTGCAAACAGAAATCCCCAAAAAGGCAACACACCCAGCATATTCCAGGCAGCATATCGCCCGATATAGCCATTGAGCAAGTCAGCATAAAACCATTCCTGAGGAAACGGAAAGCCACCACATAGCCAGGTACCCAGGAATAAAACAGGCAGGATGGCCCAATGCCAAAGCTGCAGGATACGTTTGCCCGTTGGGTGTGTAATATATACTACCTGATCAAATAACAACAAGACCAAACTCGTAACCCATGGATTAGTCCAAAAGGCAATTAACAAAAAAGCAAAATGGCCATAGCGCCATTTTTTTTGTCCGGACTTTAAAAAGTGTAAGGCACAGAGAAGGGCTAAAATTAATCCTGAAAACAGCAAACTATCTGCGCTTGCCAGTTTCCCGATTGGCAGTATCATCCAGGAGACACTTAAAACCAGCAGGCTATTGATAATGCGTTTTGTTCCAAAAAGAGGCTTTCCAAAAGCATACATTAACCGAAAGGTGATCAGGAGCAGGAGTACCGAAGGAAGCCGAATCAAAAAGGGTTTATAAATCGCCTGCTTCAGAAAAGTATGTTGTATTAGTCCGGGTAACCAGCCTGACTGGTTTTCAGATGCTACACCCAACAGTTCGATTTCTGCAAGTGGTTGCCAACTCAGCCAGTCATTAAACAGCAATAAATTAGCAATAAAAATGAGGCCAACCAGCCAATAAAATGGGTTGTATGCAGGGCTTTTTTCCATCGGGCCTCAAAATACAGATACTTCCTGTGTATTTAAGAAATCTGGAAAAAAGCCTTTCAAAATGATCTATTTAGACTTCCTTTGAAAATCTGGAAACAAGCTTGTATTTTTGTGGCGTTTTTTGGGGAACTATTCATCAAATCACTTGTTTCCCTATTGAAATATGGTTAGGACTTAAGAGAAGTCTGACTAAAAAAAGAATCTTATGGCGATTATTATAACAGATGAATGCATTAACTGTGGTGCCTGTGAGCCAGAGTGCCCGAATAATGCCATCTATGAAGGTGGGGTTGAATGGAAAGTGGCAGATGGAACAGCCATTTCAGGAACCTACAAACTGGAAGACGGGCGGAGTGTTAATGTACAGGAAGAACAAGAACCTGTAGCAGAAGATTTTTATTATATCGTTCCGGATAAATGCACCGAATGTGTTGGTTTTCATGAAGAACCACAATGTGCCGCCGTTTGTCCGGTGGATTGTTGCGTTCCGGATCCGGAACGTGTAGAATCAAAAGAAAAACTACTGGCCCGGAAAAGCTTGTTACACGTTTAGCATTGTTATCCAGGTAAAAAAGGCTCTGTTTAATCCACAGAGCCTTTTTTATTTGACAGATAAACGATAAAAAAATTTGTTTTTTTGCCAGTGACTCGCTTTTCCGTATCTTTTCGCAACAAAAAAAAGAAACATGAAATTTAACTTGTACCAAATGTACACAGTAGCAATTGCTTTGCTGCTTCCTGCCGGGCTTTTTGCTCAAATTTCCTTTTCAAATTCTAATGCGCTCCTAAACGAAACAGATTTCCACAGTGGTGTTGCCATTGCCGTTACCGATATGAATGGTGATGGGTATGATGACATCATCCATTTGGATAACGGTAGAGAATTATCTATTGAATATCAGCAAGTAGATGGTTCTTTCATCACACTTTATGTAGGCAGCATGTCCAACCAATCGCAATGGAGTATGTGTGTTGCAGACGTTGATAATAATGGCTTTTGCGATGTCATTACCGGCGGTTCTTACGATAATGTAAAAATTGCCCGAGCGAGCGCAGACGGCAGCAGTTACGAAATTTCAAATCTGTTAGGTGCCAACCTGTTCCTTCAAGGATCAAACCTGGCCGATATTAACAATGATGGCTGGCTGGATGTTTTCGCTTGCCATGATGACGCTGAAAGTATGATTTGGGGTAATGACGGCACCGGTGAACTTGTACTCTCAAACGATTGGATTGACATGGCCACTGTTCCTGCATCTGATAACTCCGGAAACTACGGCAGTATCTGGACGGACTTTGACAACGATGGCGATCTGGATCTTTATATCGCAAAATGTCGTCAAGGGGTTAATAACTCTGCCGACCCAAGACGGATTAATGCGCTGTTTGTAAACGATGGTAACGGAAACTACACCGAGAAAGCAGAAGATTATGGTTTAAAAATTGGTGCCCAATCCTGGACTGCCGATTTCAATGATATTGACAATGACGGTGATTTGGATGTGTTCATTACCAATCACGACGTACCAAGTATGCTGTTGGAAAACGACGGTACTGGTCACTTCACCGATATTACTGTAGGTGCCGGAATTAATATTTCAGGAACACCGATTCAGGGTATTATGCGCGACTTCGACAATGATGGATTTGTTGACATTCTTGTAGCGGGCGGCACACACAACCTATTCCATAACAATGGAGATAAAACCTTTACAAAAATAAATGGTGTATTCGACAATGAGGATATGGAGTCCTATGCTGTGGGCGACCTAAACCATGACGGCTTCCTGGATATTTATGGCGGTTACGCAAATATCTATACCAGTCCGACAAATGTTGACGATGTCCTCTGGCTAAATGATGGAAACGACAACCACTTTTTTGAAATTCAGCTCATTGGTACCGAAAGCAACCATAACGCAGTTGGTGCACGCGTCGTTATTGAAGGCAGTTTTGGAACCATGATCCGCGAAGTTCGGGCTGGCGAAAGTTACGGTATCATGAATTCCATGATCCTCCACTTCGGACTGGGTCAGGAGACAATGATCGATAAAATGACCATTACCTGGCCTTCAGGTACTGTAAATATTATAGAAGATGTTGCAGGAGATCAATTTCTGCAGATTGATGAAACAGGTTGTGTACCGCCGGATATTAGTATTACTGCTGTTGGACCAACCGTTATTTGTTCTGGAGAAACTGTTGAAATTTCTGCACCTGCCGGATATTTCTACCAATGGTCAACCGGAGAAACTTCACAGAGCATTACAGTTTCAGAAGCAGGCACATATTATGTACTCGCTTCTGAAGATGGTATGTGTTTCGGCCAATCAGGTTCTATTCAGGTAATTGTGGATCCGATTGAAATTCCGACTATTTCTGCTATTGGCGATACGAAATTCTGTGAAGGCGGCTCTGTAATGCTAACCTCTACGGATGCCATGGGCTACAACTGGTCTAATGGAGACAATACCCAAACAATTGAGGTTACGGAAAGTGGTTCTTATTATGTTACCACGCAGGGACTTTGTGATGATTTTGGTTCAGATCCTATTGAAGTTCTGGTTTACACCCCGGATGCACCAATTGGTGATGATGTAACGATCACCGAAGCAATGGCTGTGACGCTGGCTGTAAGCGGTGATTTACCAAGCTGGTATGACGCAGAAACAGCAGGTAATTTATTAGCTACCGGAAACGAATATACCACGCCCGTTTTATCAGCTACCACCACTTATTACGTAGAAGACCTGGCAAACTTTGATGGAGGGCTGTTTGAAGTTGGCCAACCAACCCATACTGGTACGAGCCAGTATAACGGCGACACCTACAATGGCGGACTATTCTTTGATGTCTATGAGCCTTTCACGCTTTTAACAGTAAATGTAATTACAGACGAATCAGGAATTCGGGAGATTATTTTGCTCGATAATAACGGTACTCAGTTGGCTAGTCAGCAAGTTGATCTGGGGATTGGCCAAAATATTGTCACGCTAAATTTTGAGCTGGAGCCGGGCACTAATTATTTGCTTACCACGAATGAAGCAATTAATTATTCCACGCTTGGATATGCCAGTCCTCGATTGATGCGTAGTAGTTCTGGCGTTGACTACCCTTATACCGTAGAAGATGCGGTATCCATTGTAAATGCAACGGGCGGGAAAACACGCTATTACTATTTCTATAACTGGCAAATCGAAAAAGCTGGTACCAACTGCTTAAGCGATCGTAGCGCCATTTCTGTAATCTATGATTCGACAATTGCAACGGAGGATGTGAATATTCACCTGCAGGGAATGAGTGTTTTCCCGAATCCCAGTGACCAGGATCGGATACAATTAGCGCTGGACAAGCCACTAACTGAAGATGGTTTGATCACCTTGTACTCCAATGATGGTCGCGTACTTCTCGTTCAGGAAGTTGGATCAGGATCAGATAAATTTGAACTGAGCATGCCTGGTATTCCAGCTGGGTTTTATACAGTTCAGCTGCAAAGCGGAGCGGATAAATTTATCCAGAAACTTATTCGTTTGTAGTATTTGAATACCAAAAAAGGGCCTCTGTCATCTTGGTAGAGGCCTTTTTTTATTTTTAGGCAGGCGTACTAAAAAAATGCAACATGAACTTAAAAGACCTGCAAAAAAACTGGGACGAATTCGGGAAACTGGACCCGTTCTGGGCGATCCTCACGGAGGAGAGTAAAAAGGGAAATAAATGGGAGGAAGCCGATTTTTTCCAAAAGGGAGAAAAATGGGTAGAACGTGAACTACAGCAATTAAAACGCAATCGACTCAAGGCATTTGAGAGAAAAACAGCCTTAGATTTTGGCTGCGGTGTAGGCAGACTCACACGGGCATTAGCCGGTAAATTTGAACAGGTAAAAGGGATTGACATTGCGCCATCCATGATTGACAAGGCGCGTCAACTTAATGCCCATTTGCCTAATTGCGAGTTTATTCTCAACGAGCGAAATGACTTGCATTTATTTTCTGATGATTCCTTTGATCTGGTGCTTTCGCTAATAACGCTTCAACATATGCATCCGAAATTTGCCAGAGCTTATCTGGCCGAATTTATTCGAGTGCTTAAACCCGGAGGATTAATAATCTTCCAACTCCCCAGCACCAACAAAACAGCGCCAGCATATTCTCTCATACGAAAAAGCATACATCTTATCAAATCAGCAATTCTTGCCCCAAAAGAGCCGGTCATGGAGATGTATGGCATTCATATTTCAGAAATGTGCGCCTTCCTGGAAAATCAGAATGGCATTATTTACCAGATAAAACAGAATAATTATTCCGGCGATTCCTGGTCCAGCTTTACTTATTATATCACCAAATAATTACGGGATAATAACCCGGCTTTGACCAACTCCGTTTTCAGTTAGTACCTGAATTACAAATACACCTTTGCCTCCAATCCAGATTTCCTGCTCATTTATTTTATGAAAACGCACTACCCGACCGGCCGAATCCCAAACCTGTATCTGACGGATCGGTTTATCTTCTGCTAATTCAATTCTAAAGCGCCCACCCCAACTTGGATTTGGAAAAATCTTAAATTCAACGGCTTCCACTTCCTGGGTGGCTGACGTTTCGCCTTCCACATAGAGCATATCCAATTGATCCTCTGTAATCAAGACCGGCGTGTGATCGGCTTCCTGAAACATGTCCCGGAATGCGTCAATTTCAGAGCTGTTTTCAGCAAGCATGGGAGCCAACCACCGGAGTGGTAAGGATTGGTAATACACCCGGCTTGTTACGCGCACATTTCCATCATATCCATGCAAGGATACCGCAAAAATGAGCCGATCGCTCCCGGAGCCCTCTGTTGCCTCAAAATTAAAATTCGGATCCGTTCCGGCTGCTCCGACGATTTGAACAGTATCGTAGGTATAATGGCTTGTTTTAAAGCCTTTCGGCGGAAGCCGATTATCTTTGATAGAAAACGCTCCGTATTCTAAAACGGTGGTAAAATGCCCATCCACATCTCCGGAAACAAACTCATATATCTGAACTTGTTTCGGGTCATTGATCACATTATAATGCGGTTCGAATTCCGGATCATTTTCGATTAATTCAAAATTTGCATCATAGGCACCAGAATGGAAGAGCGTGTCTCCTGCTTCTGTCTCCAGTACAAATTCGACAAAGGCCCGCCTGCTTGGGTAGCCGGAAGGAAACTTATGTCCGGCCTGATTTTCCAGATACAATTCAAAATAAGCCGTGTCGCCCTGATTTGCAACCATTTCCAGATTACTAACCAAGCTTTTTTGCTGAAGCATGGTATAGGTTTTATCAATGGTTTCATTAAAGGCAGCCTCGCTCGCCAGCAAACTGAGCTCAAAGCGATTATCACGCATCAGTTGCAACATAAAGGTATTTCCGCCTACTAATTCATGCTGACCGTAAGGAAACCGCTTCTCTAGAAAATTGTAGTTGGAGGCGATAATTACGGAGTCTTGAAGCGTTGGCATATGGCAAGCCTGACAGCTTACATCATCTTCATTGTAGGTCGAGTTTAACCATTCATGGTAGGTAGCCTGCTCCACAAAAGTGCCTCCTGTAGGATTGCCTTCGAGATCAAATGTACCCGTGATTAAGGTGTGGCAGGGCGCACAAACACCGGCATCCAAAATATGCGGACTGTACAAAGGTTCGAAGCCTACATATAACTGCATTGGCGCAGCAAATGGGGTCTGAAACGGCCCATAAAGCAATCGATCTAATGTATCAAAGGTGATCTCACCGGAAAATGTTTGGGCCAGGTTATCCTCGCTAATCATATGGCAAGCACCACAGGACACCCCATCCAGGCCAATGGTATCTGCCAGTAAATCCAACATAGTGTACGGCAAATCGTTATGATAAGCAGCAGAATAATGCCCCATTGGCGCATGACAACTGGTACATTTATTTTGTATTTCATCCGCATAGGCCGGAATGGTCAGCGACTCATGACTCACTTTTGCCCGCCAAAAAGGATCCTTCGCCGAATTTGCCATCATTGTCGAACTCCAATCCTCATACATTGCCACATCATTTCCATCTCCGTCCACCAAACCAAATGCAATGGGGTCGGTACTGTGACACCCGTAACAATGACTGGAAGTTGCAAAATAAAGGTTTGTATCCACCGGTGGATTCAACATCATTTCCTGAAAGAGCGATAATTCAGCCCGGCTGTGGTAAACCACATTTTTTTTATCTGAAGATAAAAAGGCAGCAGTCAACAGGAAAATGACCAGCGCAAAAAAGAGTAGGTATTGCTTTCGCATATAGGGTTGCTTTTCAAGTCAAAAATAGGAAAATTGGGTACCCCATTGCATAAATCTGGGTACCTTGTTAGGAAGCGGTCAAATTTATAGCTATGAAATGGATATTGTCACTGATTTTGTTTTTCCCAGGTTTGCTTTCCGGGCAGCAAACAATCCACATTCCCATCAAATTTCAGGTTAGTAAAGCACATTGTCTGTTTAACTTCATGGAGACCATCTCGGGTCAACCGGAAACCTCCCCCAGCCTGTTTAATTATTTCCTGGAAAGTGCACTGCCCGGGGACAGGAAGGTCCAGGCCCTGATCCAAAACTGGAAGGCCACAGATTTTGATTTCCAATATGAAATTCCCGGGTATCCGCCCAGGCGAAAAGGGTATGGAAGCACTCTGGAACAACTGGAAATGTATGCTGCACGTGCCGGTGAGTTGGATAATTTTGAGTGGTGGACACTGGGCCTGATTCCCAACAGCTTACATCAAAAAACCATTGCCATTCTCCGATCGATCGAACCATACTATGACAGCCTGATCTGGAACCCACAACTCGATTCCTTTTCTATTCAAATCAGTCAGTTAAGTGCATATGCCGAAGAAAAAGAGCTATCCAAATACCTGACGGCTATCCGTGGATTTTACGGCAGCAATTGGTCTGATGAAATGCCCTTTGTTGTGAGTCTTTATCCAATTCCCGGACATACAGGAAATATCATCTCTACTCCAAGAAGTAATATGCTTCTCTGTGGTATGTTGGTGGGCAATTCTCAATTTGACGGACTGATGGGAATTGCCTTGCATGAAATAGCCCATACCCTTTATCAGGAACAGCCCAAGGCCTTTCAATGGCAGCTTTTTGAATGGTTTGACAGTGCTGCATCCAGCTATGGCGATTTTGCTTACAGCTATATAAATGAGGCACTTGCAACTGCAATTGGCAATGGTTGGGTTTACGAAAAATTGAATGGTAGTTTGAATCAGGAAGACTGGTATGCCGACCATTATATCGACCGGTATGCCAAAGCAATTTACCCGATCGTAAAACAATATCTGGAGCGTGAGCAAACGATAGACGAGCCCATGGTGCAGGAGCTTGTTTCCGTTTTTGAACAGACTTTTCCCTTTGCCATTTTTGAGTATCAAAACCTGTTCAATGATTTCCAACTCTTTTCGGATGTGGCCGATCAACAGGTGCCCCGGCTCATAGAGATGGTACAGGAAAATTTTCGCACCTCCTCCTACCTGATTTCAACACCGATTTTAGCATCCGAATCTCTGGCTCGGATGGAGCAGGCTCAAAGCAGCACCCGGTTTTTTGTCATTACACAACGGGTACGACAGACCCTGGGCCGCCTGGAGACCTCCATTCCGGAATTAAAACAGTATCAGGTTTTATTTCCCGACAGGCCATTTATGCTGCGATTTTTGACAGCCGATAAACACGCCGTCATCATCATTCATTCAGACAGGGAATTAGTTGAATTTAAAAAAGGACTGACATTCCTGAAGGAGGAGGTGCGTCTAAACGTGCTGGAACCAATTATCTGGTTGGATGATTAAAAAACCAATTTACTCGAACTTCTCCCCCTACCCGCCTTTTAATTTCAGGATCTGCCGGAAATTCATCCGTTAATCCGTATTGGAAGGCACCTGAGACAGAAAAGTTGGAAGATAACTGGTATTCCAAACCGGCTACTCCGGAGAGACCGAAGGGGTTCCGTTGAATTTCAGTTGCACTTTCCACCTGGGAGGGAAAGCCAAAACGCGATTCACCATAAATATAGCTATCCATTTGCCCCGACTCCTGCTTAAACAAGCCTCTAAAGGCAGGATTACCTTTTAACACATAAGCTGCTCGTGCACCAAGGGAAAGGTTCAACCTTGGGCTAATCCGATACTTCAACATCAAAGGCATTTCGAGACTCAAATAATATACTTTTTCAGCACTTCCCAGACTTATCTCATTAGTACCATTCGGAGAAACTGTAACACTTGTCGTATCGCCATTTACATCTAAAGATTCCGAATTGTCTGCAGCAGCAAGTACCTGAAAGGGCTTTGAAGTCTGAAAACCAGCCTCCAAGCCTGATTGCCATGAAAATCTGGAACGACCTATTTGTTTTTGAACCACCAGTCCGGCTGAAACACCTGGCAACTGACTTACATTCAAGGCTGAGGTAAATCCAAGCTGCAATGCCGACCTGGCAGGCGCTGGCGTCTCATAGCTGGCTTGTACAGCTTTTGCCGCTCCGGATGGGTTAAAATATTCCAACGGCAGCATCTCCAGAGGATCAACTACAGATCTGTCTTGTGTATCAAGAACAGGGTCTTCGTAAAGTACCTGTGGTTTATCCAATGTAGGTTCATCGATCAGTAATTGATTCTCAGTTTCAATCGGAGTAACAGGTAGAGTAACCGGCGTTCTATTTTCAGATTTTGGTTTTGAATCCTTTCCAGGCAACTGGTCTAAGATAATTGCAGGGGTCCCATTTTCAACAAGGTTTTGCTCCTTTTTCTGCTTATTCACGTCTGTTTCAAGAGCAACAGGCAGCGCTTTGTCAGAGCTGGTAGCATTTGGGCCCAAGGTTGAAAAACCCCAGAAAGCTCCTCCCAGCAGAATGGTAGCTGCAAAGGGAATTAAAAATACGAGTCCGATTCTACGCCACCATGGCAGGGCACGGACAGGCAGTTCCTCCTGAAGGAGTTTCTCCATTTCAGTCCAGGCAAAATCCCGGTAATTATCGTCCCATTTGTTAGCCTGCATAATTCAATTTATTCATTCGAAGGAGTTCCTTCATTTTTTTTCGCGCTTCTGAAAGGTGCCACTTGGAGGTACCTTCACTAATGCCTACCTGCATCGAAATTTCTTTATGACTAAAGCCTTCGATCGCATAGAGAATAAAAACCTCTTTGGTAGCAGGGGGTAATTTTTCGACCAAATCCAGGATATCTTCAAAATACAGATTGGATAAGGCGTTTACATAATCCGGAGCATCACGCTCTGCGATTTCAAGAAAATGTATTTCCTTGGATTTTCCCCTGAAATGATCAGACAGGCAATGAAAAACCAATCGCCGAATCCAGCCTTCCAGAGATCCTTTAAATCCGTACTTGTCCAGTTTCTTAAATACACGCAAGAAACCATTGTTAACAATGGTCAGGGCTTCTTCCCTGTCAGAAGTATAACGCAGGCACATCCGAAACATACTGTCAAAGAAGTTTTTGTACAATAGCTCCTGAAAAGAGCGCTCGTTTCTGATGCATCCGGCAACCAACTCTGCTTCGCTATATGTTTTTTTCTTGCTCAAATTATGTTGACATCCACTGGACAATTAGCCAGACGGCCAATAAGGTGTAAATGGTTGGGTAAAATGATTTTTTTTCTGGGCCCTGTTCAAAATTAAAACTAAGATACGCCTGTTCCTGCTGCTTTTGTGCCTCTTGTGGACTAACTCGTAAGTTGTAATCTATTAAACCGAAGTAAATTTTTTGCTGAGCAGGGCACAAAGAGCCCCCATAGCCCTGGGTATATGGAAATTTACAAGTTGGTCCACTGAATACTTTCGATATGGAATTTCCATGGCAATGGAAAATTCAGGCATTTGCATTCAGCAAAAAAAAATTATCCCCGAATAATAAAGAGTAATTTTGGCGAGACCAGCAAAATTACCTAATACCCAAACTAACGTCTCATGCAACGTATTTTCATTGCCATGGTATTGTGCTGTGTATGTATTCCTGTCCTTTCCAGGGATTATAACGAAGCTACCGACTCCATTCCGCCCAATCCTTACTCTATTATTTTATTGGAAGATGCTCCATCAGTTGATTCCCCGAGTTTACGCCTTGATTCGTTTTCGCTCAACCGGGATAGTGTGCCCATCGGGACGTTTTCTGAAGGAAAGAAAAAAAGACTGGCCCGACGGAGCGTACCGAATCCATTTCTCGAAAACAACTTTATAATTGCCGATACTGAAAAAACAGATAGCTCCTCTGATTTCTTGTTTTTACCTGATGATTGTTGTGATAATTTGCGCAAGGGTTATACGGAATTACGCACAAATCCACCTGCCGCAAATACCTGCGTACTTACAAACCCAGATGTAGCAGGCATTTTTCACATCGTAGATTCAGGGATTCCGGATGGAGGGACGGTCATACAAGACGACTTTGGACAGATCTGGCAACGGTTATTCGAACCTTCCTACTTCAAATTATGCTGGTGGCCGGAAGGAACTGTAGTAAGCCAGTATGATACAATTCATTCTGCTTCCGAAGCTTTCAACCTTATTCTGAGCACATACGGAGCAGGTTCAACAATAGACCTGCGAGCGCCGGGAGGTCCGAGGACTTATATTATGGACAGGCAGGTAATTTTAAAACCGTTTACCACCGTCATTGGGCAAGGCGACACGCTTAGGCGAATCGATGCCGTTTTAGGGGTTGTAGAATCCAATGTCTCTGCGGGTGAGCAATACATTAGCCTTTCAAATACATCAGGCTTTCTGAAAGGGCAAACTATTATGGTTACCCGGGGAAGGTCTAATGATGATATTGTTATCCCTGTTAAAAAATTAGGTGCGGTTACAACAACCACTATTAAGGTACAAGGTCCGTTAAACGAGAACCTGTTGGTTGGAGATACGGTGATTACAGCTTTTGATATGTTTTCCAATTTAGAAGGAAACCGATTGGGGGATATTAGATTTGAGGGTATAATTTTTGATGGAAACTGGAGAGAAAATCCTTATACGAATGCTTGGGGAGCCAATAACACCGTATCTGTTCTCCAAAATCCGGGTAGTCGTTTATTTATTGATCGCTGCGGTGCTTTTGATATCCCAAGTGAAAATTTTATCGGGACAAGCGGTCGGATTTCTAACTGTCATTTTAAGCGTCTTGCTGGCTCCATATACCATGTTTCCGTTATCCCGGATACTGCCTGGAATGTGTATATCGAAAATTGCTGGGCTGATTCTATTTGCCTGGCAACATCCAGTGTGACAGGTCACAGTGAAGCAGCTATTGTAACCTCTGCCATTCCCGGAAACATTACGATTAGCAACTGCGACTTTAGCCACGGGCGGGAAGCTGTTTTCGGAGACTTGGGTGGATCCGTTGAATTCCTGAGTATTTCAGGTTGTAAGTTTCGGGATTTCAAATATTTCATCTTCGGAGGCATCGGCGAAGGAAACCGAGGGGGCGAAATAACAGGAAATTACATTGAAAATTGCAGCCGGATGATCTGGCAAAATAGTGGGCAGGGAGATGTAAAGTATGCTATAGACTGGACTATCAGCGAAAATGAATTCATTAATACCCTCCTGGATTTGAATGGACTCCAGTCTGTAAAAATCACAAATAACGTATTTCGTTACCAACCTTCCCTGGGTGGCTTTCAGAATTTAGTCACAAATTCATATCCGCTATACCCGGCCATGGTTCATTTTAGTTCTATGCGAAACCTATACTTTTCCGATAATAACCTGATCGGCGCTTCCATACCTAATGATACGATCCAACATGGCTTGCTCTTTTCCTCTCAGGGAAATTTACCTAATGATGATCTGTTCATCTGGGAACGGGATGTTTATGTGATGAATAATACCTTCTCCAATTTCTCAAAAACGATTTCAACCGTAGAAACAAGTGAACCAAAACAAGAAACGCCTGAAAGTGTAAGAGAATACTATAATTGGAATATTTCCGGAAACTCCATTAAAATGCTGGCGGCAAGTACTCCAAATAATTGGGGGATTTACGCTGCGCCCGGAGTTCGGGTACATCAAAACCATATTATTATAGCAAATGATACCATTTCAGGGAGCTCTTATCCTATCCTGGCAATGGGCATTCCATCGACTCCCGGAAATATGAAAGAGGGGCAAATAATAGGCTCAATTATTACAAACAATATCATTGAAGGCATTCGGAAGGTTAACGGAAATGCATACAGTATTTATATTGGAACACCTTCTGGGTTGCCAGTTGATCAATATTTGTCAAATGTGGTCTGTCTGAATAACTTGACAACACTGCCGATTTTTCCGATTGAAAACGTCCCGAACAAATGTCAGGTAGAGGGCAATTTATTGATCCTCCCCAAACGCGATTTAAGTAAACGTGCCCGACCTTCAAATTGACAGGCCCGGTAAACCTTTACTTATACCCAAACCACTTTCGTTTGGGTATAGTTTGTTTTTTTGGTTAATTTTGAATAAAACCAAACGACCATGACTTACAAGAAAATGTCTTTTTTGCTCCTCCTGGTAGGTGGACTATATATGTTTAGCGGGTTGGATATGCAGGCACAGGAAAAAACAAACTCCGAAGCCACCAGTTTCATGAGCAATCTGCCTCTATTATTCAAATCAGATAACCCGGCAAAACAAAGAGTTTTATATGGAGGACTGCTGCTTGCAGCATCCGGAATCTACTTTGTGTCTAACAAACGAAAGGAAATAAAAAAAGCATAGACAGAAACAAAAAAAAGCCCCAACTCAACCGAGAGGGACTTTTTTTAGGGTGGATAACCGGAATCGAACCGGCGACCTCTAGAACCACAATCTAGCGCTCTAACCGACTGAGCTATACCCACCATTTTGCTCCGCTTTCCGGAAGCAGGGCAAATTTATAAACTTTCCCGATTTGAACCTTTTTTTAAGAAGAAAACATTTCGGTTTTTTAACTTTTAGCTCATTCGGTAGGCCGAAAACTGGATTCTTAATTTTTAATTCGCACTAACCCACTAACTCACTGAACCACTAACCCACTCCCGATGACCATCGGGCTCCTACTGCTCAATCGGATCAGCCTGCAAGGTAAATTTCCGGGTTACCGGATTAAAAGGTGCCGGTACCGTATTTCCGGCTCCATTAACCAAGGTAAGCGTGATACTGTTTTCGCCCATTGGCAGCCCTTCAATGGCATAAGGTTGCCATACATCCAGCAATTCTGTTTGCTTGCCGTTGATGTCAACTTTAACCTTATAGTTCGGTCCCAATGTTACATTTACCGGATAAAAATCCAGCAAAACCTTCTTGGTTTCTGCTTCACCAATGTAAGTGCCCTTCGGACGGCTGTAGAAAAGCATCGGATCTAAAATGGGCTTATTGGCATTCATTGTGCCGCCTTCCACACTCATCATACAGGCTACGTGTGCTGCATCTGTTTTAATACTTTCGTGATATGAACGCGATAAAAAGGCCAGCATGTGGTAATTGCCGTCCTCAATCGGATACTCAAAATCAGCGGTATATTGAGCTGAATAAGGCTCGTTGTTTAGGATCAGGTGAATGTGCTGCCCCTTACCGGAATTGGCACACATGCGCTGCGCTACATCAGGTGTTTGAACACCCAATTCATAAGATCCTTCTCCCAGTTTAAAACTGAATTTGTTGTCCACATACGAGAAGGATTCAATGGAAGCGTCTGGAAATTCAGTTGCTCCCGGAAAAGGTGTTACGGTATAAGCCTTTTCAGGTGCCTCCGTTTCATCCATAGTTGTTTCACTGTCAGTTGTACTTTGTGTACAGGATGCCATGAAAAACAGCATCAGTACAAACAGATAACTTATTCGGTTTGTCATAATCTTTAATGTTGGTTTAATTTTTCTCCGAAAAACAATCCGGAGCTTTATTTCTTTTCTAAAAATATTTCGGCCATCATGCAGCGGGCTGAGCCACCGCCAGTGGTTTCAATGGTATTTATCGGACTGTATAATATAGCAGACCTGGACTGAATATCCTCTATTTGATCAGAACGCAACGAACTATAAGCTTGTTCACTCATCACCAAAATGGGTTCACCAGCTTTATTTTCCACTTGAAGCATATTCCCGGCAAAGGCTCCCATCTGGTCAAAACTAATATCAACCACCATCTTACCTGATCGATCAAAAGCATCCAACAGATTACTTCGGGAATCTTCATCCCGGATAGCATCCAAACAAATGACTACCAAATCTTTTCCAAGCGCCATCAGCACATTGGTGTGATAAATGGGCTTACCGGCGGCATCCGCAGCATCAAACAAGATCATTTGATACCCAACCTTCATGGCAAAAATTTCCAGCAACTCTTCCGAGGTACGTTCACTTCGGCAAGCATAAACCAATCGATGTCGCCGATCTAGTATCATACTGCCGGTACCTTCTAAAAACAGATTTTCGGATTCTTTGTCCTCCAAGTGCAGGGTTTCTTTTACCCTGAAATTTTGCTCAAGTTGATTTAAAATATCAGCCCGTCGTTCCAACCTGCGCACAGGTGCATACATTGGATACGTAACAATGGTGCCATCCTGATGCGTGGTAATCCAGTTATTTGGGAAAATCGCATCCGGCTTTACTGGCTGCTCCGTATCTTCAACAACCAACACTTCTACCCCGGCTTCCTCTAACTTCGCCACAAAGGCATCAAATTCCTGTACGGCTTTCGCCGAAATTTCTGTTTCAGACTGGTCTGCAGACTTTGTTTGAAAGGCGTTGTCATTTGCCGTTTGTTCATTATATCCAAAATGAGCCGGCCGAACCATCAAAATGGTGGACGTTATCTGTGACTCCATGCTACGTTTAGTTTTATATCCCAAAAGTAGGTAATTAGCTACCCTTTAAGGCAGCTTCTTTCATCTCAGTTGCTAATTTTTCTCCCAGGAAACGATCAATAAAATTGTGGGCTACATAGATTAGAGGAGTTAGAATAATAGCCATAAAAAATTTATAGATGTAATTGACCGTTCCCACCGCCAAAAACAATCCAATCGACCATTTTTGAGGCCCCAAAACAAAAGCAATATATAATACAATAAAGCTATCAATAAATTGAGACACTAAGGTAGAGCCGGTAGCACGCAACCAGATTTTATTATCCCCGGTCCAAACTCGAATACGCTGAAAAATATATACATCGACCAACTGACCGACTAAAAATGCCACCAGGGAGCCGATTATAATCCAGTTACTTTGGCCAAATACATTGGAAAAAGCAGCCTGCATATTATCTGTTCCGCGCGTTGCGTTCACTCCAATCCACCAGTCTGCCGGGCTGAGTCTTATGGCCAAAAACACCATACAAAAAGCATAAACGATCAAGCCCACAGCCAGAAAAGAAAGCATCCGAACTCCTTTTTTGCCGAAATACTCATTGATGACGTCGGTCATGATAAATACTACCGGCCATAGGAGTACCCCTGCCGTGAAATTCAGAGAGCCTTTCTGTCCAAAAAGGTTCCAGTTTAGCGGTGCTATACCCAGGGTGTCCTCCATGGCAAAAATTTTGACACCAATAAATTCGGCAACCAGGGCATTACAGATAAAAAAACCGCCCAAAAATAAAAACAGGCGGACCGATCGATCTTGAAGGGAAAGGTGCATACTATCAACTTCGTTTATATTTGAGGATATGGTGGTTTTAGCACTTCTATGGAAATCCGTTAAAATTGGCTCTTTTATCTGGATTGTGCTAAATCTTTACCACCTTCATAACCTAAAAATAGCATCAATATGCAAAAAACTGGATTCAAATCGATCTTTGCATCAGCTCTGTTTACGTTGACCTTTATGGGCACATTTAATTCCGTACAGGCACAATGTCCGGGTTGTATTATTACGCTTCCTCCCCTCCCCATAGATACCATATATCTGTCGCCAGCTCCGGATGGAGAAGTATTTGTTCCTTACGAAGCTGACCTTAGTTTTCGCTTGCCGATGACGACGACACCGGTAGCAGCCGTTGATCCAACCGTGCCTCCCGGGTTTACCATTGATGAATTTACTATTACCGGAGTAAGCGGACTACCGCTCGGACTGGACTGGGAAGCTCCTCAAACGGTGTTTGACCCTTCGGTAACTACTGATGGCTGTGTGCGTATCTGTGGCACTCCAATTGTTTCAGACACCTTTTTTGTTTCCGTTGAAGTGTCTGTAGTCGTCTTCGGAATCTCAAATGCCGCGAGTTTTCCGGTAGCCATTTATATTGCACCGGCTACTTCCTCTACAGATGGATTTTCAATGAGTAATAACTCAGGCTGCGGAGAAACGACTGTTGAATTCACCAATAATGTGCCCAGCAATGGCAATCCGGCATACTCCTATTCCTGGGATTTTGGAAATGGGACTTTTTCAGACGAAGAAAATCCTGACCCCGTAACCTACAATATGCCCGGAACTTATCTGGTGGAATACGTCGCAGAAATTGATACCATCGGTCATATACTAACCATGGTATCTGTTTTGGATGCCGATTGCGATGATATAATTGGCGATCCGGATTTTTACATCATCGTATCTGATCCACTCGGAAATACAATCTATACCTCCGGGGTAATAGACAATATGCAGCCGCCTGTAAACTTTGTGCTAAATATCCCGCTTGGGCCCGGAAATTATAGTGTTGAAGTACGTGATGATGATTTAATTGGAAGCGAGGGTTGCGGTTCGGTAAATTTCAACCAAACCACTACCGGCTCCCTCTTTGATGGACAGTTGGAAGTTAATCTGACCATCTTAAACCCACTTGTCACAATCAATTCGGTGGATACCGTTTATGTATATGATATCCCGGCAGCCCCGGTTATTAATCAGCCTGGCGATAGTCCTTGTCCCGGTGAAGAACTCCTTTTGGAAATTGTTGACAACAATTACCCGGACAACCTCCAGTGGTACCAGGATTCAGTGGCTATTAACGGAGAAACGACTGATGTACTGAGTGTTTTGGAATCGGGGATGTATTGGGTTCAATACACCAGCGCTGATGGCTGTATAGCAGTAAGCAACCTGGCTAACATCACCTTCCAGGATGCACCGCTAGTGCCGACTTTTACAGAGACAAATAATGTGCTATCCATTTCTGATCCCGGCAGCTTACCAACTTCATATACCCTATACTGGTATCTGAACGAAGAACTGGTTTATTCTGGTCCGGAAACTGAATATTGTGCCGAAGCTTCGGGGCTATACCTGGTAATCGTAGAAGATCTCATCACCGGCTGTACAGCCTCCTTTGAGCAGGAAATAACCATTAACCCGGAAATTAATTGCACCGTTGGTACTCAGGAACTGGTGGAACAAGCTGTCATAAATGTCTATCCTAATCCTTTTGGTGATTTGCTTTTTCTGGAAATAAATGCCAAGCTGGGAGAATCCATAACTGTTCGCTTACTCTTCCCTGACGGAAAAGTATTTTGGCAGGGATTCGGGAATCCGGGAGAAATACTGGAAATTGCAGCTTTCGATTTACCTGCAGGATTCTATCTGCTCGAATGGCAGACAGCATCCACCAGGCAGGTACAGAAACTGATCAAGCAATAGTGAAAAATATTATTTTCAACGGGCGGCTGGTTTCTCGAAATCAGCCGCTTTTTTCTTCTGGCAATCGCAGCTTTCGCTACGGCGACGGTCTTTTTGAGAGTATGCGTTATGCCAAGGGTCAAATCTATTGGTTAGACCGCCACATCCGACGATTGCAGGAAGGCATGCATTTCCTGGGACTTGAATCTCCGGAAATACTTTCTGCCGACTACCTTGCTGCCCAGATAGCCAAACTGGAGTTATCCGGGCCGAGTCGATTGCGTTTATCTGTCTTTCGGAGTGGCGGGGGTACTTACCAGCCTCAAACGGATTCTTTTGAATACCTGATCGAAGCAGATTCCTTGCCAACACCCTGGTATTCCACTAATGCGAAAGGATTAGTTTGTGGTATATTTAGGGCACTAAAATTAAGTGGCAACCTGCTGGAGAATATAAAATCCTCCAATCGCTTAACCCAGGTTTTGGCCAGCCGTTATGCCGGCAAAAACCAGCTGGATGATATGTTAATCCAACATCAATCAGGTACCTTAGCGGAAGGAACCGCTTCCAATTTGTTTTTGTTTCGGGGAAAACAGCTAATCACCCCGGCACTTAATTCCGGCTGTTTAGCCGGAGTAATGCGCAGTCTGGTTATGGAAATAGGCGAAGAATTGGGCTACGAAATAGTGGAAGCCGCTATTTTACCCCAAAGGCTTGCAGAATTTGACTTTGCCTGGCTGACAAACAGTATTCAGGGAATCCGATGGATCGAGCGAATTGAAGGGATAGACCTTCAGGAAGGTCCGACCCGGGATTTCATTCAAAAACTGAATCAAAAAGTATTAAAATGAAGAAAATCCTGATCGCAAACCGGGGTGAAATTGCTTGTCGCGTTATTCGTACTGCCCAAAAAATGGGTATCCGTACGGTGGCAGTTTATTCTGAAATTGATCGCCATGCTCCCCATGTTCGCCAGGCAGATGAAGCAGTATGTATTGGTCCGGCACCTTCGGTTGACTCTTATTTGCGAACGGATAAAATATTAGCTGCAGCTAAAAAAACAGGTGCAGATGGCATTCATCCGGGATATGGTTTTTTGAGTGAGAATGCCGCTTTCGCGAAAGAAGTGACAGATGCAGGAATCATTTTCATTGGCCCCAAACCACATGCAATAGAAATAATGGGCAGTAAGTTGGCTGCCAAGGAAGCAGTAGCTTCGTATGACATCCCCATGGTTCCGGGTACAGATAAAGCAGTGACAGATGTGGAAGCCGCCATCCAGACGGCTGAAAAGATCGGATTCCCCATTTTGGTCAAAGCGTCTGCGGGAGGTGGCGGAAAAGGCATGCGCATTGTGGAAAATCGGGAAGAGTTTCGATCTCAAATGGATCGTGCCATTAGCGAAGCCGAATCTGCCTTTGGTGATGGGGCTGTTTTTATTGAAAAATATGTCAGTAACCCACGCCATATCGAATTTCAGATTCTGGCAGACGACCACGGCAATATTGTCCACTTGTTTGAGCGCGAGTGCAGCATCCAGCGCCGCCATCAAAAGGTTATAGAAGAAGCACCTTCCGTATTATTGACACCGGAAGTACGGACGGCTATGGGAGAGGCGGCAGTACGGGTAGCCAAGGCCTGCGAATATACCGGAGCAGGAACAGTAGAATTTCTGGTTGATCGAGATCTGAATTTTTATTTTCTCGAAATGAACACCCGATTGCAGGTGGAGCATCCGGTCACCGAACTTATAACCGGACTAGATCTCGTAGAACAACAAATCCTGATTGCCCGTGGTGAGAAACTCTCCTTCCAACAAGAGGACCTTGGCATTAAGGGCCATGCACTCGAACTACGGGTATATGCTGAAAGTCCGGAAGATAATTTCATGCCAAGCACAGGGAAGCTGGCGATCTATAAGCGCCCAGAAGGCACCGGGGTTCGCCTGGATGATGGCTATGAGGAAGGCATGGAAATCCCCATCTTCTACGATCCAATGATTGCCAAGCTTATCACCTATGGAGATACCCGACTGGAAGCCATGGCTACCATGATAAATGCCATCGGTAAATACACAATAGAAGGGGTCTCCACTACCCTGCCTTTTGGACGTTTTGTGCTCGAACACGAAGCATTTCGATCCGGCAATTTTGATACGGGTTTTGTAAAAAAATATTATACGCCGGAAGGCCTAAAAGAAATGAAAAAGCCAGCTGGTCTGGCGGCGGCAAACTTTGTCCTAAAGCATTTCTTACACGAAGAAAAACGCGTAAAACCAGCTAAGCAGGATGCACTTGCTGCCTGGAATAAAAAGGAGAGATAAACAGATTAGCGCGATTCCTGGTCCAAATCTTTGCGGAGTTCTTCTACCATTTCAATCTGCATCCCAACCATGCGTTTCAGGTCCTTGATCTCGTTGTGCATCAAATCCTGCGCATTTTGAGGAGAAGCTAAAAACGGACTAATTTTAGCGCGTACATACCAAATTTCCCGAATATCGTTAGCATGAATTCGATAGGGCTGGTAATATTCATTATCAGACTGTAGTTCCATAGACTGGTCAAGCTTCATTTGATTAAAGACCCGCTTAACCACCACATCTCCACGGGTAACGATCACATAGACATAATTGTCTTTGATTGCTGTGGCCCAAAGATTTGGCTCAATAAAACTACAAACAACTTTATCACCCTCGAATAAGGTAGGTTCCATACTATCACCGGAAACATCAAAGGAGCGGTGCGTACCTACCTTGTATTTGTAATCGGGTAAGGTGAAGGTGGGCAGATCTTGTACAAAAGTAGGATCGGAAATCCCGGAAGCATATCCAGCTTGAGCTGGCACAGGTACATGCACAATCCGCTCATCATCCTGCGAATTGGTAACGATTGTCAATAAACGGAAGCTTTGCTGTTCTTCCTTATTGATCAACATGGGCCCTTCGCCCGAAAAAAGATAATTTGGATTCAGCTGATAAACTTCAACAGCTTTACGGATAAGCTCGATGGTCACATCCCGACGACCTTTCAGTATTTCACTTAAACTCTGGGGCAGGTAATCCAGAGAGATGGCAAACTGCCGGCTCGACCGAACCGTGTTGTCATCCTTTAGTTTATTGTGAATTTTTATAAATCGCTCCGTTACAACACTAGCCATATTTTCCCGTAAGCTTAACACACCAAAAAATATACTTGCCAAAAATAACTTATTTGACGACAAATAACCAATTTGTTGTTTAAAATTTAGCAAAAAGGTTACACCCGGGATTATCAACTTACCCTGCTAAATCAGAATTTTTCGATTCTAAAAGCTTTCCATTATTGCGATAAAATCACTGGCATCCAGAGAGGCACCGCCAATTAAACCGCCATCGACATCTTCCTGGGCAAAAAGCTCTTTGGCATTGGCCGGTTTGCAACTACCGCCATATAAAATGGTTTGCATATTGCCGATTTCGGCACCAAACTGCTTTGTTACAGCCGCACGAATAGCTTTGTGCATATCCTGTGCCTGCTTGGGAGAAGCCGTCTTTCCGGTACCAATGGCCCATATTGGTTCGTAGGCGATGATTACCTTTTTATAATCTTCAGGAGCTAATTGAAAAATGCTATTTTTTAATTGAGTTGTTACATGTTCTACATGTTTTCCAGACTCGCGAATATCCAAAGATTCGCCACAGCAAAAGATCGGACGCAATCCGCCAGCTAGTACAGCTTCTACTTTTTTGGCAATCTGTGCATCAGTTTCGTGAAAATATTCCCGTCGTTCTGAATGCCCCAGAATGACAAATTTTACACCTACTGAGCGTAACATTTCTACAGAAATCTCACCGGTGTAAGCACCGGAAGGTGCTTCATGGCAGTTTTGGGCGCCC
>JAGQWR010000010.1 GCA_020437105.1 Saprospiraceae bacterium | reverse complement strand
GGTGTGGCGCAGTCCGGTTAGCGCACCTGCTTTGGGAGCAGGGGGCCGCAGGTTCGAATCCTGCCACCCCGACACTGAAAATCAAGGAGTTACGACGAAAGTTGTAGCTCCTTTTTTCATTTGTAACAAAATTGTAACAAAAAGCGGGGTTTTGCTCTGGTTATTGAGCAGCGGAAATAAAGGGATGATAAGGTAGAAGAGTTTTAACCGATTGCCCTTTTCATGTCCTCCAAAGTAAACTGCATATCTAAAATCCGGTTTTCTACTTTTTTTATCTTCCGGACAAGGGGAGTAGGTTTCCCCCGGTAATGTCGCTTCTTGTACTTTTTATAAAGTTGCTCATAAAGTCTGTCCTTCCGGAATATATCACCAATCACAATATCTAAGGCTCGCATGGTTTTGCTTTGGCATTGACTTTCATATTTCAGTCCAAAGGCAGTCCTATGAAAGAATTGACTTCGGTAGTATGGTCTTATCAACTTGGTGCAACGCTTACCCGTAGCCGGACAAATAAAGTACCATCTTACTCCTTTCCCAAGGTTGGAAGGAATGGCAACCAGTTTTACATCATATACAATAGGCTTCCCATTAGATAGGAAGTCGAATGTTAGTATCTGCTCCGTATCGGATATTGACTCTTTGCGATATGAAATGGATGAAACCCTCCTCCCTGATTTTGTCCAATTACACACTCCATTATAGACGATCACATCCGGAGAGAGTTCTTTGAACTTCTTTAAGGTGCTGATACTAAAGGTCAGGCACTCTTGGACGTATTGGGGGTGTTTGGAGTAGCGGCCCATTAAAAAAGCCCGGTTTTACCGGGCTTAGCATTAATTTATAGTTAGTTTAAATGGGTTGTTTGTGGAAAACTTCCCGAATCGCTCCAGAAGAGCAACTTCATTATTTTGGTCAATTTTTTCTTCCTTGATAACTTCCATTACTTTTGGTTGACTATCACTAGGAATCCGTTGAACGAAGAATGGATATAATTCTTCGCTTGAGTATTTTTTTGACAAATCAGGAAAGTCAGGAAGTGGTTTTAATATGTTTTGGCTTTTAAATTCAGGAGAATATTGAAATTCCCAAATTCCGTCGTTGACATATAAAACGCCTATGGTCAGGTCTTTAAACATTAACTTGAATACCTTTTCAACTTCCTTGGGAGTTTTAAATCCTTCTTGCCCATCTGTCTTCCAAATACCTCCAATTTTCTTGAGGATATTTCGCATAAGTCTGTTTTAGCTTTGAATACTGTCTTTGAGGCGCAAAAATCTGCTTTCAAGACATGTCTCTATTAGTTTATAACGCTGGAAGGATAATAGATGTTTGAACTCTAAAGTTAATAAGTCCTTAATTTTCAACAAATTTTCATCCCTGATAATTTCAGGAACAAGATTTTTAAATTCTGGATATTGGCTGGCAATACTACTGATTAATTCAATGTGATTGGGATTTTTCAGGGATTCCCACCCCGTTTTTGGCATACTTTTATCAATATACTTATTTAAATGGTCAAAGTCAATAGTTTTATCAAGAGATACAAATTTTTGAACCTTTTCTTCAGAATAGTTCCAGAACAATCCTCTTGCAGTATCGTAAATTGGAGAAAACCTTGGAAGTACCTTTCCGTAAATATCTGTTATTACTCCCCAGTTATAAAAATGTCGATCATTATTTCCAACGAGGGCATCAAATATCAGTAATTTCACAAAGGATTCCATGATTTCCTTCGAGTTTTCTGGAAAGACGCACTTCACTGAATCATAAGTGAACTGAAACGTAAATAATTCCCTTGAAAGGCCTGCCCCCTCAACTTCCTCAACAAAGTCATCATTACTTTCTTCTAAACAAGCCGAATAAATTTGGGCACCATGAACTAGCGATTCATTAGGAGCCAAGAAATACTTACTACAAAATCGCAACTGATTATCAACAATATACAGTTTTGATTTTGCCACGTGCAAACCTAATACTTCTCCAATTCTATTGAGAAGATACTCAGTAATACTCTCAATTGGATACCATTTATGGCCAATTTTAGCAATATACTTGGGCCAAGTTTTGGGATATTTTCTTAGTCCTTCACCATATTCATAGATGGAAATAAAGTCCTTTGGTGCATCACCTCCGGGCAATAAATCCAAAACGATAAACCGTCCTTGCCTTAAATGTTGAATTTTTCCTAAAACTTGTCGTGAAATTACTCCGCTAAAGTTTTCGATTTCATCATCTTTTATCTTAGACAGTTTCATAGAAATACAACAAGGTAGGTTAGTCCAAATAATATTTAGTTTAAACGCTTTGACACTTATTTAAAGTTCCAGTATCCTAAGTTGTTTAAAAAATCTTTTTTTATTACACCTACCGCCCCAACTCCTCCGCAATCAACTTAGCTTGCTTTAAGACGGTCTCAGTAGCAAGTTTTTGCATATCAGGTGGATAGCCAAACTGTCTCAAGGTACGCTTTACAATGACCCTTATTTTGGCTCGGACGCTTTCTTTGATCGACCAATCAATAGAGGCATTTTGCCGGACTCGCTCCGTAAGTACTACTGCCAATTCCCTCAGCTTGTCTTGCTCCATCAGTTGCTTGGCACTGTCATTATTGGCAACGGCTGTATAGAAGGCATACTCAAAATCGGTGAGGCCGAGTTTGGTGGCTTCCTTGTCCATCTTGACAATCTCTTTGCTTACCCGGATCAATTCATCTACCACTTCGGCAGCGGTGAGAATTTTGTTGTGGTACTTTTTGATGGAGGCTTCCAACATATCCATTAAGGATTTGCTGGCAACCAGATTCATTTTAGAGCGGGTTTTGATTTCATCGCTGAGCAACTTCCGGAGGACTTCCATTGCCACATTTTTATGCTCCATATCCTTTAACTCCAAAAGGAATTCTTCGGATAGGATGGATATATCCGGCTTTTTGATTCCGGCAGCATCGAAGACATCAATGACTTGCTCAGATACTAAAGCCTGATCTATGACTTGGCGTATGGTGGTCTCTAATTCTTCATTGGTTCTTCCGGAGCCGGTAGCATCAAATTTGGCTAACCTCGCTTTAACGGCCTGGAAGAAGGCGACTTCATCTTTCACATCCATTGCCTGCTCATGTGGAATGGCAATAGCAAAGGATTTGGATAAAGCGGTTACTTCATTGATATACCGTCTTTTGCCATCTTCTAAGCCAAGGATGTGATCCTCAGCGGCTAAAATGAGGGCTAATTTTTTTGCGGTGGTCGAATCAAAATAATCCTCATAAGGAAAACCATGATACATATTGGAAACGACTTCCAGCTTTTCCAACATCAATTCAACTGCTTGCTCCTGAGCAATAGTCGGATCACCTTTACCACCCGAATCAGAATAAAAAGACAAGGCTTTTTTTAGGTCGGAGGCTATGCCCAGATAATCGACTACCAAACCGCCCGGTTTGTCTTTATAAACCCGGTTTACCCTGGCAATCGCTTGCATGAGGTTGTGGCCTTGCATGGGTTTGTCAATATACAAGGTGTGCATACTTGGGGCATCAAAACCCGTAAGCCACATATCACGCACAATGACCAATTTTAATTCATCATCGGGGTCTTTCATTCGGTCTGCTAATGCTTTCCGTTGGGTCTTATTGGTGTGGTGTTTGGCAATCTCTCCACCTTCCGACGATTGTGAAGTCATGACCACTTTGATCATTCCCTTTTCCCGATCATCGGAATGCCATTCCGGACGGATTTTAATAATAGCCTTATATAGTTCAGCTGCTATTCGTCGAGACATGGCCACAATCATGGCCTTGCCCTCAAATACTTTTTGCCGTTCCTCAAAATGCAGGATGATGTCATTGGCTACATTCCGGATGCGGTTTTCACTTCCGATCAGGGCTTCTAATTGAGTCCATTTGGCTTTAGCCTTTTGGGTCTCGGTCAATTCCTCTTGGGCTAAATCATCATCTAATTGCCGGACAAGTTCTTTGCCTTCTTCGCTGAGGGCTACTTTGGCCAAACGACTTTCATAATATATCCGGACGGTCGCTCCGTCTTCTACTGCCTGGGCAATATCATAGATGTCGATATAGTTTCCGAAAACGGCAGGGGTGTTTACATCTGTATTTTCGATTGGCGTACCAGTAAAGCCCAGATAGGTAGCATTGGGTAGTGCATCCCGCATGTATTTCGCAAAACCATAAACTAACTTCTTACCAATAACTTCTCCCTTTTCATCCTTATCATCAATCAGTTTGCCCTTAAAGCCGTATTGCGTCCGGTGGGCTTCATCGGCAATGACTATAATATTTTTTCTTTCCGAAAGGGTTTCATAAACATTGCCTTCTTCCGGTTGGAATTTTTGGATGGTGGTAAAGATCACACCTCCGGAGGCCACCTTCAATAGTTCTTTCAGGTGATCCCGGTTATTGACTTGTTTTGGTTCTTGCCGGAGTAGTTGGGTAGAGGAGGAGAATGTATCAAAGAGTTGATCATCCAGATCATTCCGGTCGGTAATTACAAGGATGGTCGGGTTATCCAAAGCCAATACAATCTTACCCGTATAAAAGACCATCGAAAGCGATTTTCCGCTTCCCTGGGTATGCCATACTACTCCGCCTTTTTGGTCGCCTTTTGGCTGATTGGCTACACCCGGTAAACCATAAGATTCTGGAGATTCTGAAGTAAATCTTTCTAATGGGTTTTTGGTCGGTATATACCCGGTTGCCCGAATGGTCGATTCTACCGCCCGATTGACTGCATAGTATTGATGATAAGCAGCCATTTTTTTAACGGTTGTGATAGTGGTAATACCTGTTTTGGGGTCTTCTTTTTTTGCTTTCTCAAAGACCACAAAATGCCGGATCAAATCCAATAGCGTTTCCTTGTTTAGCATCCCATTGATCAGGGTTTCCAATTCGGGTACTAATCGGGAGGCTTCGGTTTTACCGTCGGAAGTTTTCCAAGACATAAATCGGCTAAATCCGGCTGATAAAGAACCTGCTTTGGCTTCATAACCATCGGAGATGAGCATCAGGCCATTGTAGGTAAAAAGACTTGGTATCGTTGCCTTATAAGTGTCTAGTTGCTTAAATGCAGCGCGTACCGTTGTGTTTTCATTGGCAGCATTCTTTAACTCGATCACCACTAATGGAATGCCATTGACAAACAGAATAACATCAGGCCGTTTATTGATGCCGTTTTCAATAACTGTAAATTGATTGGCTACTATAAACTCATTGTTCTCCGGATTTTGGAAGTCGATCAGCCAAACCAAATCCCCTCTTGGGTGTCCGTCTTTTTGATATGTTACTTTGATGCCCTCGGTAAGCATCCGATGGAAGGCTTCATTATTGACAATCAAATCCGGGGAGTTGATTCGTTGTACCTCTTTAAAAGCCTCCTCTTTGGCATTGCCTGGAATTGCAGGATTGATTCGTTGAATCGCATTCCGAAGACGATCTACCAACAACACCTCCTCATAGTTTCCCCTTTCGGGGGATTCTCCATCCGGGGAAATGTTGGGTGCATAGAGATATTGGTAGCCTAAATGTTCAAGCAACTCAATAGCAAATTCCTCAATCGTATTTTCAGTAATTCGTATCATTCTTCAGTTTCAGAATATGCAACATTTTCTTCTTTATAGGCATTAGTGTCTAAATGGAATAGTATTTCGCTAGCTGGAAATGAATAGTCTCCCATTTCAAAGTACCCATATGACTCATCCCAAAAATCATTAAAGGCCTGATTATCTTCATAGCTATGTAATTCTTGCTCCTTAATAAATGCTTTTTTGTCTTTTCTGGATTCAAATTGCCGAATTAAATAAATACAAACAATTTCAACAGAATCGAATAGAAATTCTCTTACTAATTCATCAACTTTATTATTTCTTTCACGAATTTCTTCTCCTAACATTCCATGAGATGTCATCCCTATCTGATTTCTTAGGTTGCCAATTTGTTGACCAATCGTTGCAAGAGAGCTAGAGATTTGATTTACCATATCTTGCTTTGAGTATCCCATAGACCTAAAAGCTTGTTTAAGTAGTCCATTCAGATTTGATGAAGGACTTAATATTGTTCCATTTTGAGAACATATTTCTTTTCCGATAGACTCAAGGAGGGCTTTGGAGTTTTCTAATGAAACACTAAAATCAGATTGTGAATGGGCTTCTATTCTCTCAACGTAAATCAAGTAATCTTTCCATTTTCCATGTTGATCAAATACTTTTCTTAGTTTTTCCATTAGTTTACATCATTATACTTCCATCAATTAATTTTGGTAAAAGCGAATCTCGTAAAGCCCTAAGTGAATTTATTTGATTGTTATTCAAAATGACTTTTTCAAGTAGTGGATTCATTTTTTCGGAATAGTTCTCTAGTTCTGTATTTGAGGGAACAAAAACGATGGCCTCATCTAAGTCCTTCCGTTTGATGTGCCCCATTGTTGTTGCATGGCTACTTGCAATAGCAATAAATTGATTTAAGTGAAATTTACACCATTGATATAAAAACCATTTGGGATAATTCTCAGAGGTAACTTTAAATAAATGTTGATTTAGAATACAAGTCTCTCCGTCCCATAACTTAACCATTAGAGAGGCTGACCATGAAAAAATCAAATCTCCATTGCTTACGATATATTTAGGATCAACGTCAGTTGTTGACCAGTCACAGTCTGAAGAAATCCCGGTTCTAAGTTGTTTGATTTTCAGAACAGGCAACTTATCTATATCGTTCTTGGGAGGGAATTTTTGACATGCTAAACCATTAAGAAAATCACCAACAGAACTTAAAGGCTTTTCCTCCCAATCATCCTCCGCTTCCTCCACAAACCACTGCCTGAAAAGCGTCTCGGCCATCGCTTCCAGGGTTTTGTTTTGCCGATGGAGCAGATCAATTTTATCATCCAGACTACTCAGCACTTCGGCAATGGCTTTTTGTTCGGGGAGGGGAGGGAGGAGAATTTTTAAATCTGCCAACATGGAGTTATTAAGACTCGCTCTAGTGGTAATAGATGCCATGCTAGTTAGCTCTCTACGAAAGACAGGAGATTGAAAGTAATAGGCTGCATACTTTGGGATTATATCGGTATTTCCATTTGGTCTTAACCTCTTTGTAAATCCATTGAAAGTAGCTTGTGGGTAATCTTTAAGTGCAACACAACTCATTCCTAGCTCTTCTTGTTTTTCACTTGTCCTTGTTAAGAAAACATCCCCTTCTAAAATTGAAAATCGTTCATGTTCGGACTCATTAGTATTTGCTAAACTTATCAATTCGTCTGGAACAAAAGTATTGTGAAAAACATCTTTGAAAGTGAGGAAACCATACCCAAAGCCAAATTGGTCTCTCGGTTTTGAAAGGCCAGATGCAAAATCATAAACCTCGTCCAATTGGTACGTCTTCCAATCATCCATTAGTTCTAATTTTAGCTAGATTTTTAATTATCCGCTCATTCAACTCCGCCTCCTCTTTCAACTGCGCTTCAAATTCCGCTTTTAATTGAGTAAACCTTTCCGCAAAATCAAAATCAACATCTTCCTCAGCCAAACCGACGTAACGCCCCGGAGTTAAGACATAATCCAATTCTTTGACTCGTTCAATTGGAGCAGCACAACAAAAGCCTGGGATGTCTTCATAAGTACTATCCGGATTTCTCCAATTGTGGTAGGTATCGGTAATTTGCTGAATATCTTCTTCTGATAATTCTCTGGTTCGTCGATTGATCAGGTGGCCTAAATTCCGGGCATCAATGAAAAGGATTTCTGCTCTTCTGTCTCTAAACTTACCGTTTGCCCGGTTGCGACTCATAAACCATAAACCAGCCGGTATTTGTGTATTGAGAAACAGTTTTGCAGGAAGGTTTACAATACAATCTATCAATCCGGCTTCAATCAGGTTTTTCCGGATGTCTCCTTCTCCGGATGATTTAGAAGTTAATGCACCTTTAGATAAAACCACGCCTGCTTGTCCGCTCGGATTCAGGTGATAAATAAAATGCTGCAACCAGGCAAAATTTGCATTCCCGGAAGGGGGTGTACCATATTGCCAACGGCCATCGGTACGCAATTGCTCTCCGCTCCAATCGCTTACATTAAATGGTGGGTTTGCAATGATATAATCCGCTTTAAGGTCTTGGTGGGCATCATTGAGGAAGGAGCCTTCACTATTCCATTTGACCTGAGAACTATCTATTCCCCGAATAGCTAAATTCATCCTTGCCAGTCGCCAAGTGGTCTGATTGCTTTCTTGTCCGTAGATAGATAAATCATTGATCTTTCCGGAATGCTCCAATACAAACTTCTCCGATTGCACAAACATTCCACCCGATCCGCAACAAGGATCAAATACCCGACCCTTATAAGGCTCCAGCATTTTAACCAATAACTCTACCACGCTTCTGGGTGTGTAAAACTGTCCGCCTTTCTTTCCTTCTGCCAACGCAAACTCTCCCAGGAAATATTCAAACACATGGCCTAAAATATCCGCTGATCGGGCTTTGGCATCCCCTAAAGCGATGTTACTGATCAAATCAATCAACTCGCCTAAACTGGTTGGGTCTAAATTTTGTCGGGCATACACTTTAGGGAGTACACCTTTAAGCGTCGGGTTTTCCCGCTCGATGGCATCCATGCCATCATCTATGATTTTGCCAATGGTAGGATGCTTGGCGTTGCTTTGCATGAATGTCCAACGAGCCGTAGGAGGAACGAAAAAGATATTCTCGGCTTTATATTCGTCTTTATCTTCCGGATCGGCTCCGGCATAATCGCCTGTTCCGGCAATCAGTTTATCATGCAACTCTTCAAAAGAGTCGGAGATATACTTTAGGAAAATCAGTCCGAGTACAATATGCTTATACTCCGCTGCATCAATATTCTTCCGGAGTTTATCGGCTGCTTTCCAAAGTTGTTTTTCGAGGGGTTCTTCAGTAGAGGGATTGCTTTTGGCCATATATAATACTTTAAAAGTGGATTATTATTTTTACAAACCGCTAATCAATCCATCAAGTTTTTTAAGAAGTTTTTTCAATTCAGATGAGTACGATGCATTTTTTTGTCTGCTTAATGTAACCAAAATCACATTGTAAAGATGTTTCAATTGTGAGCGTGTAAAAGGATAAGTAACCTCAAGCTTAAATCCTTGCAATGTACTGTCTAGCCACATATCTCTAGTAACGGTATGTTCATTAGGCAACCCTGGTATAATATTGGAAATGACTTTTAGCAATTCGGGATTATACCATTCCATCTTAATTACGTCTTCTATTCTATCGTAACCACTAAGAACTCCCCTTAATGTCATTAACTCAAATCTGGTAAATGTTGCCAATATTTTCTTTTCAAAATCACCAGTCTCAAATATTTTTTGGATTAAATTCTCACTCATGGAATAAGTATTTCTTGACCTAATTCTCAAAAACCTTGTTAACCTCTCAATCAGATGCACAGGATATATTTTCCAACAATATAACCGAAATCTTTAGAGAAAACTAACAAAAGTGTAAAGTACCTCTAAGTCGAAAAACCACCCTGTTTTCAGAGTAAGTTACAAGCCTTGTGATTAGGGTATCAATTAAGCATCAGGTTTTCCCATGTTTGGAGCGCATAACTAGAAAGATCAAAGCCGGTATTATCCCTTTGTTTCAACTCTTTGAATCTTTTCCATTTTTCCTTGTGCGCTGAAGCATTACTATGTTTAAAATCTTTGATGTACTCCTCCGATGAATGGATGAATAGTAATGCTGTTTGTCGGTCTTTGTAATCTAACCCATGCAGATTTAGAGGGTCAAGCAAAATTCTTTTTCCCATCCGGCCTAATGAGTTACCTATTCCAAGCAAAACATCTTCCTTTAGGAGGTCACTTAGATATTGTATCTCAATACCTTTTCTTCTCAAACAGCCGACCTGCTCAGCGATTTCAAACCTCAGGATATTGTCGACCACTTTTGGAGAAAGGTTACGTTTTATCTGTTCTTTTCTGATCGGCCTATAAAGTTTTGCAACATAGCCTTCTCGCTTAAACGATACGCCAAAAAGTTTGCCCCGCTCCTCCATATATCTTGGAAATCGGTTTTCAAAGTTCACTTCTTGTGGATCAAAATAACCTGGATCATCTAATACTAAGTTTACGGCATATTCAAACCGGCCCCATATTTTAAATTCAAAAACATCCATCCCTAAAATCGCTCCTACCTTATCAACGCATTCCACAAACTGACTAAATTTGAAATCTTCGTAGTTAAAGCCTTCTTGACTAAATTTATGCAGGGAATTTTCCAGGTGAAGCGTAGGAGAAACTCTGACATTTATTGAAAGCATAAGACCAAATAATCCACGACTTCGGAGGCTTTCGTTCGTTGCATAATATTTATATTCTCCCCTTCTATAAAAGGTAAATCCATTCCAATAGAGATATCCATCAGCGATCTTAACAGGATGAATTGATCTTGAAAGGGGAGATGTCAACTTCACAAAATCGAACACCCCCTACCGATTTTTCAGGCCATTCAAAAAACCGGCTTCCATTTCATCAATGGTTTGGACTTTGTTGGCAAGCAACCATTTATCAATCTCTTCCAGGTTGAAGTATAGTTTCTTGCCTCGTTTGCTATGTGGGATTTGACCGGAAGCTACTTTTTTGTAGATAGTGGACATAGTACCGACTATTGGCCGGGCTTTGATCAGGCCGGGGAGGTCGACAATTTTGGGTTCCGAGTCCTTTGTTTCGATTGAAATAGGATTAGATGAAAAGTAGTCTTTTAATGCCTCTCTGATTAACTGTTTAACTTCTGGCATCGAAAGATTTGTAAAGATTGAATTTTCCATAGCTAGCATTTTTTTTATTTGCCAGCAAAGGAATGGGGTAGAATAATGGTAAAGTATAGGTAAAGGCTACTTACCAATATTACCATTCATATCTTGATCCCAGCTTGGAGGTTTTACGGAGAATTTTGTTCTTGTAGTTTTTGGCGTTGGCCCCTCAAAACAAGTAAATGTGCTATGTAAGAAATCAATAAAGCATTCTTTGATTCTCTTTGTGGAGTATAGTTCTTTATGTATTAGATAGAATAGATACCGGATATGTCCCATCGGGATAAAAACTTGGCTAATAGGAGATACTTCTTTTGATGTTGCTTCATTCTTGATTAAATATTCAAATGCCTGCTCTAGCTTAGAATAGTCTTCACCACTTAAAATTTTCTGTCCAATTGGATTGTCTCCTTTAAGTAATTCAAAAATTTTTTTCGCTTTTTCTATTCTTAAATCCCTTTTAGGTTCTTCAATCAAACCAGTTTTCTCAGGGGTGCCTTTAGTTGTGTTTGATGTAAGCAAATTAAGGTGATCTCGGTATAGCATTAAAACCGTCACCATGACTTCCGGAATGAATCTAGTTTGGACAAAGAAATCTTTGCCTTTGATATTCGCCCAAGGCTCCCTTTCCGGTTCGATATACAACTTTTCGTAATACTTAGGTAACTGGCTTATATCGTTAGTGATTGAATCAATAGCGTTAATCCACTTTGGATATTGACCAGCCCCAAACCAGACTTTTAAGTGTTGTCTATTCGTACCAAAAAGAATGGCCTCGGTTTCTCTCAATTGTTTTTGAAGGAGTATTTCAGGTTCCTTTGATCTGGTTAGCCAATCTGGAGTTGCAACAAAAAAGTGGACA